>NZ_JBKEVR010000009.1:0-68240 GCF_056357235.1 Bifidobacterium sp. LH_389 | reverse complement strand
GCGCACGCCGAGTCCCTCGCGGTTCCTTAGCTCGTCGATGCGGTTTCTTTCCTCGGCCGACAGGTGGGAATACACTTTCGTCATGAGCGCGACACTTTCTCTTCGGTTGTGGACTTGAACACTTCCAACCTTAGAGCGGGTGTTGCGCTTCTATTTAGAACCCGGGCGCCCCGGGAAATCGTCTCATCTGGCGGTCCCGGTTCACGCGATGAATTCGCGTTCATCGTGTGAACCGGGACCGCACATGGCCGGCGTGCAGTTTCACCGAAGAAACCGCGGAATCCCAACGGCGTCCATGTTCGTCTGCGTTCGCTTTGCCGGTTCACACAATGAATCGCAATTCATCGCGTGAACCGGCAAATCGCCGAAAACCCATTCACAGGGACGCCGCAGCCACCAACTCATGCCCTCACCGTCGCATTATTCTTCATCAGCGTCTCCAACGTCGCCTCGTGGGCATCCTCGTACACTTCGGCACCGCCACCAACCGCAATGGCCCGGACGATCGCACGGCACATGCACTCCCCCGTCGCGTCCAGATGCCGGGCGAGGCATCCGCGGCCGACCACCGGCAATTCGAGCACATGCGTGGCCTCGCGGATGAGCCGCGAGACCACCACGCCGGTCGAGCGCTCGTCGAATACGCCGTCGTCGGTCTTCCCGCCAAGCCCGCCCGCGAGCATCAGCGGGGCATCGTCGTAGAACCGCTCCTCGAACTCATCCAGGCCCACCGCATTGGCAATCGCGGCCACATGCATGCCTGCACCCCACTCGTGCAGCCGGAACGCATCCTCAAGGTACTGCGCGATCGGTACACCCTCCACGCCAACGGGCAGCACCACCAGCACCGCGGGCGATTCGGCGCCGGCGCCCCTGCCATCGCGCCACATGCCGGACTGCGCCCATGCGCCCAGCTGCCGCTCAAGATCATGCTTGACCGTGCAGCTCAGGCAACATTCGGCCAGCGGCAGTGACTCCGCATCGCCCGCAACTGCACCGAACACGTCCGCAGTCGGATCGCAGGCCGTTTCCCGCCCGATCGGCGGCACGCAGCGACACACCACGGACAGGCCCGCCGCAGCGAGGTCATCCGCGCGCACGTCGTAGGAGATCCGACCTGCGTCCGGCCGGCCGTCAAGCAGCGAGAAGGCGACCGAGTCCAGACTCAGCCGATCGGCGCCCGTCAGCAGCACCACGGTGGGCGCATTTGCCCCATCGCCGTTTTCCGCGTTTCCCAATGATTGCAATGCCGGATGGATCATTTCGACCTTTCTTTTTTGAAAATGATTATCGTTATGCTATAGTCGCATCCATGACCAAACATTGTCAAATCCTGGGCACGCGGGCGAGCACCGGCAACCGCGTCTCCCATTCGCATCGCAAAACCCGCCGGCGCTTCAGTCCGAACCTGCAGACCAGGCACTATTGGGTGCCCTCGCTGGGCCGTCGCGTCACCCTGACGCTGAGCGCCAAGGGCATCAGAACCATCGACCGCATCGGCATCGAAGCGGCGATCGCGCGCATCGAAAAGCGCGGCGAGCGCGTGGCTTAAGCCGGCGTCAACGCCAACGAGCAGCAGAAAGAAGGGCCATATGGCCAGCAAATCCGCGGAAAACCGCCCGGTGATTCACCTGAAGTCCACCGCCGGCACCGGATTCACCTACACCACCACCAAGAATCGGCGCAACACCCCGGACCGTCTGGAACTCATGAAGTTCGACCCCGTCGCGGGCAAGCGCGTCCTGTTCCACGAAACGCGGTAGGAACCGCCACAGGCAGAAAGCAATATCAATGGCAAAGACCAGCAAGATCGCCAAACAGCGCCAGCGTGAGCTGACCGTGGCAAAGTACGCCGAGCGCCGCGCACAGTACAAGCGCGACTCGGTCAATCCGCATCTGAGCGCCGAGGAACGCACGGAAGCCATGCGCCGGCTGCAGTCGCTCCCCCGCGATGCCAGCCCGACCAGACTGCGCAACCGCGACGCGGTCGACGGCAGGCCGCGCGGATTCCATCGTGCATTCGGCCTGTCACGCATCAACCTGCGCGAGAAGGCGCACCGCGGGGAACTGCCGGGCGTCGTGAAATCCAGCTGGTGAACGCCAGCCGAAAGCAAAGGAACCAATCACCCATGAAACCAGACATCCACCCCGCATACGGCTACGTGGTCTTTCGCGACCGGTCGTCGAACGTCTCGTTCCTCACGCGGTCCACATTGGCCGCACAAGCCGCCAGCCTGCCCTCCGTCACATGGGAGGACGGCAACACATATCCCTTGGTCGACGTGGAGGTCTCCTCCTACAGCCACCCGTTCTACACCGGCAGGAACGTCGTGCTCGACACGGCCGGCCAAGTGCAGAAATTCAACCGGCGCTACGGGCGCAAGGATTGAACGCCGGCCGCCCAAGACCAGCCGGAAGAACCGGCAGGAAAGGAAATCCATGAAAGTCAAGGCATCCATCCGCTCGCTGGCCCGCAAGGACGGCTCGGTCGTCGTGCGTCGCCGCGGGCATCTGTACGTGATCAACAAGAAGAATCCCCGATGGAAGGCGAGGCAAGGCTGATGGCACTGCCCAAGGTCAGAACGTCCCGCGCGAACACGCACACGCGCAGGTCCAATTGGAAGGCCAAAACACCGCAGCTCACCGACGTGCAAACGCCGGAGGGCGAAACGGTACGGGTCCCCCAGAACCTCGCCGCGGCCGTGCGTCGCGGCTATTGGAAGCCGTGAGCGGCCTCCGCCAATCATTCCAGTCACCCATTCACCAATGCAACACAGGTAGAAAAGAGAAGAGAGCATGACCGGTCAGAACGCCAGCCATACCCCCAATTCAGCCAACTCGGTCAACAGCGCCGACACGCCCGACGGCACCAATGTCTCCAAGACGTCCGGAACGGCCGTCCAGCCCACGGCCGGCAACCGCCGGGGCACCGTCGCATCGCTCATCGCCGCATTCGTCGGCGGCGCGCTGATCGCCGGCCTCACCGTGGGCGGATTCGCCTATGCACGCCAGTCGAGCGGCTCATCCCTCGCCGGAGACGGTGCAGGGCACACCGCCGACGCCGCATCCCTGCAGACGAATGACGCCTGCAGCGTCACCTTCGACGTGGTCGCCTCCGTGAACCAGTGGGGCTCGCTCGCCCAGCAGTTGGGCGGCAAATGCGCCAATGTAACCTCGCTGATCAACTCCACCGCAGCCGACCCGCACGACTACGAGGCCACCGCGGCGGACATGGCCAAACTTGCCAAGGCGGACATCGTGGTGCTCAACGGCGCCGGCTACGACGGCTGGGCCGAGAAGGCGCAATTCGACACGAACCGCCAGACGATCGTGAACGTGGGCGACCTCATGGGCATCACCGCCACCGAGGAGCATGAGCACGAGCATGAGGAGGCCTCCGATGGCGAGGAGGGCCACCATCACCACCATGGCTCCACGAACCCGCACCTGTGGTTCAGCCCGGAGGCCGTGCTCAAGGCGGCCGACGCGATCAACGCCGCCTATGTCTCCAAGGCGGGCGAAGGCACGGACACCGCAGCCACAGCCCAGCGTCACTTCAACGAGTGGAACGGCGAATACGCGAACTTCGTGGCGCTCGTCAACCAAGCCCGCGCCAAGAACGTCAAGCGCACCTATGCGGCCACCGAGTCGATCATCAGCTACCTGCTCGACTATCTGGGCGCCGAAGACCACACCCCCGCCGCCTACACCAACGCCATGAACAGCGAAGCCGAGCCCTCCGCCGCGGACCTCAAGGCCGCGATCGACGTCGTCTCCGGCAACGACGTGGACATCCTGGTCGTCAACCCGCAGGAGATGGGCGGCTTCGCACAGAAGCTCAACGATGCGGCCGTCGCCAGCCACAAGACGATCATCTCCGCCACCGAGCAGCTGCCCGAGAACCAGTCCACGCTGCTCGGCTGGCTCACGCTGATCGCCAAGCAGGCACTCGCCACGGACACCGCGAACGGCTACTTCCTCACGCAGGATGTCAAGGACCGCACCCTGTCCGACTACGAAGGCGAATGGCAGTCGGTCTACCCGCTGCTGCAGGACGGCACGCTGGACACGGTGATGGAGGCCAAGGCCAAGAAGGGCGACATGACTGCCGAGGAGTACAAGCGGTACTACGACACCGGCTACAAGACCGACGTGACCGAGATCGCCATCAAGGGCGACCGGATGAGCTTCACGCGGGGCGATCAGACCGTCACCGCCACCTACAAGTACGACGGCTACAGGATCCTCGACTACGCCAAGGGCAACCGCGGCGTGCGCTACCTGTTCACCGCCGTGGGCGACGTGCCCGAAGGCGCTCCGAAGGTGGTGCAGTTCTCCGACCACGGCATCGCGCCGGAGAAGGCCGCGCACTTCCACATCTTCATGGGCAGCGACTCCCAGGAGGAAACCCTGAAGGAGATGGACAACTGGCCCACCTACTACCCGGCCTCGATGAGCGCCGAGGAGGTGGCCACGGAGATGCTCGCGCACTGAGCCATATCCGCAGTGCCCCAGGCAGGCTTCATGCCATCCCGAACGGGCTCCCCGGCACTCGGAGCGAGCGCAACGAGGATGGCAAGAACACTGATCAATACTTGCGCCCCGATCGGACCATCGTTCTCCACCGATCGGGGCGCATCCTTTTTCGCGACGCATCCCCCGCCACAGCGCCGGCGCTCGACTGAACGCACGATTTGCATCTTAAACGATAACAAGTATCATTAATAAAGAATTCAGGAGGGGAAGAGTGGCCGACCGTCAAGAGCATCACATCGACGCGCACGCGCCGCAGCCGCCGAATCCCCGCGTCACCCGGCCACGCATGCTGATCGAACAGACGCTGTCCGAGCTGTCGCGTTTCGCCACCGCTCAGGAGATCACCGACATTCTGCGTAACCGCGGCACGCGCATCGGCACCACCACCGCCTATCGGAACCTGCAATTGATGGCAGGCCAGGGCAAGCTCGACGTCATCCATCTCAACGGCGAAACTCTGTATCGCGCCTGC
Organism: Bifidobacterium sp. LH_389; assembly: GCF_056357235.1. Lineage (NCBI taxonomy): Bacteria > Bacillati > Actinomycetota > Actinomycetes > Bifidobacteriales > Bifidobacteriaceae > Bifidobacterium > Bifidobacterium sp. LH_389. The sequence continues at coordinate 63,232 of NZ_JBKEVR010000009.1, read as the reverse complement.
GCCGACCACCGTCACCACCACCACATCATGTGCCGCAGCTGCGGGAAGACCATAGAGATCGAGATTCCTGGGCTGGAGCAGTGGATCGAGCAGGCGGCGGGCAAACTGCACTACGTAGAAGTCACCCACGAACTGGAGATCTACGGCCTGTGCCCCCGCTGCGCGCGGACCGCCATCGACGGTCCCCGCAATGATGCTGGCATACGGGACCGGTAACCACTTTCACTAACTTTCACAAGCATCGCGCGCGGTTCTACCCTTTCAGACGACAACGCCATGAACGCACTGAAAGGACCACCAATGACCATCAAAACCATCGACCAGCACGCCTACGAGATCGTCACCGAGGAAGGCACCTTCGCCGTCTGCAAGGACACGCTCGCCAAGTTCGACGTCTCCACCCACGAGCACGGCGTGGCGGCCTGCGGCTGCTGCGGCTGCTGCCTGACCGGCGACTGCTGCGACGACACCGACTGCATGCACGGCTCCGACGAGCAGTGCGAAGGCAAGGATTGCATCCACACGTGCCACGAAAACCGAGAAGGCCACGAGTGCGCGTTCTGCCACCTTGCCTTCGACGCCAACGAGCGGTGCCACGAGGCGATTCTGGCCGATCTGAAGGCGCTCAAGGCCGAGCTCGCCGCCTGAAAAACGATTTTCCGGTTCACGCGATGAATTCGCGTTCATCGTGTGAACCGGACCCGCACATGGCCGGCGTGCGGTTTCACCGAAGAAACCTTGGCATTCCAACGGCGTCCATGTTCGTCTGTGTTCACCTTGCCGGTTCACAAGATGAATCGCAAATCATCGCGTGAACCGAAAATCACCGAAAACCCATTCACAGGGACGCCGCGGCCACCAATTCGCGGGTGTACGCGTCCCTGGGACTGCCCAGAACCGCCTCTGTCGGCCCGGATTCCACCACATGCCCGTCATGGAGCACCAGAATCCGGTCAGCCAGATGCTGCACCACGCCCAGATCGTGGGAGACCACGATCAGCGCCATGTCTGGGTGCTCGCTGCGGATGGCATTCAGCGCGTCGAGAATCTGCACGCGGGCGGTCACGTCGATGGCGCTCATCGGCTCGTCGGCGAGGATGACCCGCGGCGAGGCCACGATGGCGCGCGCGATGGCGACGCGCTGCGCCTGCCCGCCGGACAGTGCGGACGGCAGACGGTTGGCGAATTCGACCGGATCCAGTCCGACCGTATCCAGCGCCCTGGCGACGGCCCGGTCGATGTCCCTGCCGACGCCACTGCCTGCATCCGCGTGATCATTCCGATCCTGACCTCGCCCCGCCAGCACAAGCGGCTCGGCTACGGATCGGGCGACGCTCCAGCGCGGGTCGAGCGAGGCGAACGGGTTCTGGAACACCAGCCCGGACTCGCGACGCAATGCGCGGAACCCGTCCGAGGCATGCAGCCGCAGTCCGCGGCCGGCAGTCACCGGTCGGCCGGCGTAGGTGACGGCACCCGAGTCGGCGGATTCAAGGCCGAGCATGATGCGCGTCAGCGTGGATTTGCCGGAGCCGGAGCCGCCGATCACGGCAAGGCACTCCCCCGCCTCCACCGCAGCGGACACGTCGAACAGCACCTGCTGGCGGTTTCCCGAGGAGCCGGACCCGCCGGAAACGCCGGAAACGGGGAACGTCTTGACGATGTGCGATGCGGACAGCAGTGCGGTCATCGGGCACCTCCCCGGTCGGAGGAAGGAACAGGGGTCGTTGCAGTCAAGCGCACGGCGGGGAAACCGCCGGCACCGCCGTCCGACAGGGTCAGCCTGCGCGCGGACCGCACGAGCTGCCTCGTCGCCGGCGCCGCCGGCGCGGCCAGCAGATCCGCGGTGGGGCCTTCCTCGGCCACGCGCCCGCCGTCGATCACGGTGCAACGCGTGGTGGCACGGGCGAGCACGGAGAAGTCGTGCGTGATGAACAACATGGATGCACCGGAGTCGTCCACCAGGGAGACGAGCAGGTCCACGATTTGCCGTTGGATGATCGAGTCGAGCGCGGTGGTCGGCTCGTCGGCCACGATGAACTTCGGCGAGGTGACAAGCGCGGTGGCGATGCCCACGCGCTGCTGCTGCCCGCCGGACAGTTCGTGTGGGTACTTGCCGGCCACGTCCTCGCTCAGTCCCACCTTGCCCAGCATGGCCATGACGCGGTCGCGGCGTTCCGTGGCGTTGAGATCGTAATGCATCCTCAACGGCAGCTCCACCTGCTTGAGCACCGTGGACACGGGGTTGAGCGAAACACCGGGGTTCTGGAACACCACGCCCACGGCACGCCCGCGCAGGTCTGCAAGCGTGCGGTCATCGGACCCGATCGTCTCGGTGCCGTCGAGCATCACCGAACCGGTCGCCCGGGCACTGCGCGGCAGCAGGCCGAGCATGGCCTTTGCGATCATGGACTTGCCGGAGCCCGAGGAGCCGATGAGCCCCACGCGCTCCCCGTCGTTCACGGTCAGGTTCACGCCGTCCACGATCGTCCGCGAGCCGACGGTCACCGTGAGATTGCGCACGTCAACGCTCATTGCGCATCCCCTTCCTTTCCAGCTGCGGCGAACGCGGATTCGAGCGCATCGCCCAGCAGGTTCAGCGCCACGACGGCGAGCGTGACCACGAGTCCCGGCCAGACCACGGTCAGCGGGAACACGTTGATGAATTTGACGGATGTGGCGAGCGAATGTCCCCAGCTGGGCACGCCGGCGCCCACGCCCACGCCCAGATAGGTCAGTCCCGCCTCGGCCAGCACGGAGGTGCCTGCGGAGACGGACAGCTGCACGAGCAGTACGGGCATGATGTTCGGGACGATGTGCCGGGTGAAGGCGTACCATCCCGATGCGCCGCCGGCCAGCGCGCAGGCCACGTAGTCGCTGCGTGCGGCGAGCATGGCGGCGGGCCGTGCGATGCGGGCCAGATTGAGCCCGTAGGCGATGGAGCATGCGCCCACGATCACGCCCACGGACGCGCCGAACGGCACGGTGAGCAGCAGGGCGATCAGCACGGTGGGGATGGAGATGAGCGCGTCCACCACGGCCACGGTGACGGAGCCGAGCCCGGCCCGGCGGGAGACCATGAGCCCCACGAGCAGGAGTCCCAGCGCGCCGGAGCAGATCACGGTGAGCGCGGCGATGACGAGGTTGGTGCGCGAGCCGGCCATGAGCCAGCTCAGCACGTCCGCTCCGGTGCCGTCGGTGCCGAGCGGGTGCGCGGGCGAGGGCGCCTCCCACACGTGGTAGCCGTCGGTGGCCAGCAGCGGCTGCGGCGTCCAGAACAGGGAAACGACGGCCACGGCGAGCCACATCCCCAGCACGATCAGCGCGTGCCGGCCGGAACCGCGGTGCCACAGGGCCCGTGCACCGGCGAATATGCGTCCGATTGCCGTATGGTACGTATGGTTCATGTCATTCGCCTCCATTCCGGAGCGCATCGGAGTTGGCGGCACCCGTCGCATCGGCACCCGCCGCATCCGCCGCCTTGAGCCGCGGGTCGAGCGCACGGTGAAGCAGATCGATCGCGAGCCCCAGCAGCAGGAAGAACGCGGCGAGCAGGAACAGTTCGCTCTGCACGGCAATGAGGTCGCGGTTGCCCACGTCGCCGATGAGCAGCGCGCCCAGCCCGGGCAGGGCGAACAGGCTTTCGATGACCATCACGCCGGTGATCATCTGCGCGAACGTGAGGCCCGCCACGGAGACGAGCTGCGGGGTGGCGAGGCGCAGGCCCACGCGCAGCACGGCCTGGGTGCGGGTCATGCCGCAGGCCATGGCCATGTCGATCGCACCGCTGTCCGCGATCTCGCCCACGGCCGCACGCGTGTAGCGCATGATGCTCGCCCCCGCCACGATGCCCGTGGCCACGGCCGGCAGCACCAGCGAGGCCAGTGCGCGCCCGGGAGCGTGCCAGCCTTCGGCAGGGAAGCCCTGCGAGGGGAAGATGCCGATGAGTCCGGTGCCGCGTGAGAACAGGAGGATGAGCAGCAGGCCGCTCCACAGGGCCGGCACCGCTCCTCCCACGATGGCCGCCACGTGGAGGAATCCGCGCATGCGCCTGCCGCGCGCCAGTACGGATGCGCAGCCGAGGGGCAGACCGATGAGCAGCGCGACCGCAAGGCTCATGAGGATCAGCGGGAAGGTGAGCGAGGCGCGCTGGCCCACCTGTGCGATCACCGCGCGGCCGGTAAGCACCGACGTGCCGAGGTCGGCGTGCAGGAGCCCGCCCACCCAATCGAGGTATTGGACGGCGAGCGGGCGGTCGAGCCCGAACTGGGTGCGCAGTTCGGCGATGCGTTCGGGCGTGGCGGCGGTGCCGGCCATGACGGCGGCCACGTCGCCGGGCAGGATGCGCAGGGCGACGAACACCAGCACGGAAACGCCGAACAGCGCCGCTACGAACAGCAGCAGTCGATGTGCGAGAAAGCGCATGGTTTCACCTTAGCAACACGGGATAGCAACACGGGATAGCAACATGGCACGGCACGGCAAGACGGCACGGCAACGGGCGGCGGAAGCGGGCCGATGTGGCTCTTCTCCGCCCGTCATGCCGCCGCCCGTCAGCCCGCTACTTGGTATACGTCACGGCGTACAGCGGCAGCACGCTCTGGCTGAGCTTGGCGGGGAAGCCCTGCACGCCCTTGGCCATGGCCACGGTCACGCGGTAGCCGAACAGCCAGTCGGCGGGGGCGTCCTCGGACACGATCTTCGCAGCCTGCTTCAAGTAGTCGTCGGCTTCGTCGTCGCTGGTGGCGGCGAGCGCCTTGGCGTAGAGGTCCTGCACCTGCTTGTTGTCGTAGTGGTAGTAGTAGGTCGGCGTGGCCCACTTGTAGAAGTCGTGGCTTTCGGCGTGGTCCACGAGGGACAGCTCGTAGTCGCCGTTGGTGTGCACGTCCTGCAGCCAGGTGGAGAACTCCACGTAGTTGATCTTCAGGTCGATGCCGATGGGCTTGAGCTGGCTCTTGAGCTGGTCGCCGAGCTCGGTGCCGTACACGTTGGCGTACGTGAGGGTGAGCTGCAGCGGGTTGGCTTCGGAGTAGCCGGCCTCGGCCATGAGCGCCTTGGCCTTGGCCTCGTCGTGCGGGTACAGGCCCGTCAGGTCCTCGTAGCCGGGGTCCACGGACGGGATGGGTCCGCCGAGGGGTGCGTCCACGCCGCCGCGGGAGGCGATGATCTGCGCATGGTCGATGCCGTAGCGGATGGCCTGGCGCACGCGCTGGTCGGAAAGCTTGGGGTTGGTCACGTTGAAGGCGAGCACGAACTTGTCGGAGCCGTCGTTCGCGGCGACCGTGTAGTGCGCGGGATCGGACTGGAACGGCTTGGCGAGCGTGGCGGTGATGGGCGAGAGCACCTGCACGTCCCCACTCTTCAGGGCGTTGACGGCCGCGTTGTCGTCGGGCAGGAAGCGCACCACCACGTTGGCGGTTCTGGCTTTGCGGTCGGTGCCCCAGTAGCGGTCGTTGGCCTTGAGCACGAGCTTGTCGCTGGCGTCGAAGGAGACGACGGTGTACGGGCCGGAGCCGAGCGCGGAGGTCTTCGCGTCGTACTGTGCGTCCTTGTCGAACACGAGGCCGGGGCGGCCGGAGAGGTACCACAGCATGTTGGAGTCGGGCGCGGAGAGCGTGATCCTCACGGTGTGCGCGTCCACGGCCTCGGCGTGGTCGAGGTTCTTGACCTGATCGTAGTTGTAGTACTTCTGCGCCTTGAGCTCGTTGATGGACCACGCCACGTCGTCGGCGTTGAGCTCGTCGCCGTTGGAGAAGTTCATCTTCTCGTTGAGGTGGAACGTGTAGGTCAGGCCGTCCGCGCTGATCTCCCAGCTCCTGGCGAGGCCCGGCTGCACCTTGTTGTCCGAGTCGCGCGAGACGAGGCCTTCGTACACGTTGCCGATGAGCAGCTGCTCGAGCGCGGAGCCGGACTGGTGGCGGATGTCGAGGTTCACGGGGGCGAGCTTGATGCCCACGGTCACGGTGTCCGCGGTTTGCGAGGAGCCGTCTGCGGCCCCGTTCGCGGATGCTCCGTCCGCCGCCCTGCCGTTGAAGTACACGGTTACGCCGATCACCACCGCCACTACGACGAGGACGGAAATGAGCGAGATGAGCCAGCCCTTGGGCTTGCCTCCGCGCGGGCCCTTGGCGCGCGCGTTGAGCGAGGCGTCGGTGCTGGCGGATGCGGCCTTGGCCGCGTTGGACTGCTTGGTTGCGCCGGACTCGCCGTGCGCACCATCGTTGTGAGACATGCTTCGTCTCTCCTTGTGCATGCGATTGTGGTGTTCTCTTTGTGCGATTGGCCGCCGCATCGGGTCGACCATCGCCGCCGACTATCCTACCCAGATCCCGCGCAAACCGCCTAATGAGAGATTCGTCACACACCGGCCGTCCGTCGCACGCCGAACCCTGGGCCAGCCACCGTCCTCCCCCGCCGCCGCTATACTGGTGGGGGCATCGGCAACGGACGGCGTCGACCGGGATGGACCCGCGGCGACCGCAGGCGCATCGGAGGGTTTTCATGGCGCACATTCTTCTGGGGGTCACCGGCAGCATCGCCGCATTCAAGGCCTGCCATCTGGCTTCGGACTGGACCAAGGCCGGCCACGAGGTGCGCGTGACGATGACGGCCGCGGGCACGCAGTTCGTCACGCCGCTCACGTTCAACGCGCTCACCCACCGTCCGGTGCGCACCGCCATGTTCGGCCGCGGTCCGGCGGCGGGCATGGCCCCGGATTCCGGTTCTTCCGGCATCAGCCACATCGAGGACGCGAAATGGGCGGACGTGCTGGTCATCGCCCCGGCGAGCGCGGACGTGATCGCCAAGGTGGCCAACGGCATCGCGGACGACGAGCTCACCTCCACCGTGCTCGCCTACGAGGGGCCGAAGATGCTGTGCCCCGCCATGAACACGCACATGTACGCCAATCCGGCCACGCAGCGCAACCTCGCGGGCTGCCGCGAGGACGGCTGGACGATCGTGGAGCCGGAGTCCGGCGTGCTCGCCTGCCAGGACGTGGGCAAGGGCCGCATGGAGGAGCCCGCGGCGATCGAACGGGCCGTGGCCGCCCTGCTGCGCGCGCACGCGGACCCGTCCACGCTGCCGCTCAAGGGCCTCAACGTGCTGGTGACGGCCGGACCGACCCAGGAATCGCTGGACCCGGTACGCTACCTGACCAACCATTCGACCGGCAAGATGGGCTACGCGATCGCCGAGGCCGCGCGGGACATGGGCGCGAACGTGACGCTCGTCTCCGGCCCGGTCGCGCTGGCCGCCCCCGACGGAGTGGACACCGTGCGCGTGACGAGCGCGCAGGACATGTTCGACGCGGTCGCGGCGCACTTCGAGCAGGCGGACATCACGGTCATGGCCGCCGCCGTGGGCGACTTCCGGGCCGAGAACGTGCACCCGCAGAAGATCAAGAAGCACGGGCGGGACACGCTGGACCTGAAGCTCGTCTCCAACCCGGACATCCTCGCTTGGGCGGGCGGACACAAGCGCGAGGGCGTGCGGCTGGGCGACGGCAGCGAGGAGCCGCGCCCACAGGTGCTGTGCGGCTTTGCCATGGAGACCGAGCATCTGGTGGAGCACGCCGCGCAGAAGCTCGCCGAGAAGCGTTGCGACATGCTGGTGGCCAACAACCTCAACGACCGCGGCGCCGGATTCGCCACGGACACCAACGTGGTCACGGTCCTCACGCCCGGGGCCGCCCCCGAACCGCTCACACTCATGGGCAAGGACGATCTGGCCGCGCTGATCCTCAAGCGACTGGCCGTGATCCACGCGAACAAGCTGGCAGAGCAGCCCATGTTCGACGTGGACTTCGTGCGGGAGGCGTAACGCCCATGCTGCTCGCGGTGGACATCGGCAACACCAACATTTCCGTAGGGTTCCTGAACGGCGGCACGGTGGTGGGCACGTACCGCATCACCACGAAGAACCACCATACGGCGGACGAGTACGCGCTCATGCTCAAGCGGTTCATGGCCCTCTCCGGCGTGGACCGCACGGAATTCCACGGGGTGATCATCTCCTCCGTGGTGCCCAAGGTGATGCATGCGTTCCGCAACAGCATCGTGAAGTTCCTGGGGCTGGAGCCGGTGGTGCTCGGCCCGGGCGTGGCTACCGGGCTCGACATCCGCATGGACAACCCCAAGGCGGTGGGCGCGGACCGCATCGCCGACTCGGTGGGCGCGTACGAGCTGTACGGCGGCCCGGTGCTGGTGATCGACTTCGGCACCGCCACCACGTACGACTACGTGGACGCCGGCGGCACGTTTCGCGCGGGCGCGATCGGCATCGGCATGCAGACCGCGGCGAACGCCCTGTGGGGGCAGACCGCGCAGCTGCCGGAGGTGGAACTGGGCGATCCGGGCACGGTGCTGGGCACCAACACCACGGCGGCCATGCGTGCCGGACTGTTCTACGGGTTTCTGGGCGGCGTGGAATGCACCATCCGCCAGTTCCGCAGGGAGACGGGTGCGGACTTCACGGTCGTGGCCACCGGCGGGCTCGGCAGCATCCTGACGAACGCCACCGCCTCGATCGACGTATACGACCGCAACCTCATCTTCAAGGGGCTCGCCATCATCTACGCGCGTCAGCGCCAGCGCCGCTAGCCGCCTGTCCGGAACGCATCCGCAACAACGCACAGTCAAGGAAGGGAACGCATGCTCGTCGCAGTAGATATCGGCAACACCAACATCAAGCTCGGATTCCTCGAGGGCTCGAGGATCGTGGGCACGTACCGCATCACCACGAAGGCAAACCATACGTCGGACGAGTACGGCCTGCTGCTCACCGAGTTCCTGGACATGTCCGGCTACCGCCCGGACGACGTGGACGACGTGATCATCGCCTCCGTGGTGCCCAAGGTGATGCACTCGTTCCGCGCGTCGATCGTGAAGTTCCTGCGCCTCGAGCCGATGGTGGTGGGACCGGGCGTCAAGACCGGCATCAACATCCGCATGGACGATCCGAAGTCCATGGGCGCGGACTGCCTGGCCGACTGCGCGGGCGCCTACCACGTGTACGGCGGTCCGGCGCTCGTGGCCGACTTCGGCACCGCCACCACGTTCAACTACGTGGACGACCGCGGCACCATCACCGCCGGTCTCATCACCACGGGCATCCGTACGGCCGCCGCGGCCTTGTGGGGCGGCACCGCGCAGCTGCCGGAGGTGGAGATCACCCGTCCGAAGACCATCCTCGCCAAGGGCACCAAGACGGCCATGCAGGCCGGTCTGTACTACAACTTCCTGGGCGGCATCGAGCGCACGATCCGCCAGTTCCGCGCGGAGATCCCCGAGGACTTCCAGGTGGTCGCCACCGGAGGACTGGGCCGCGTGTTCGCCGACGACACCGATCTGATCGACGTGTACGATCCGGACCTCATCTTCAAGGGCATGGCGATCATCCACCAGCGCACGCGTGCCGCGCGCTGAGCGGCGGTCCTTTCGTATGCGAACGGTTTCCCCGCTCCGCATACGAAAGGGCTCCCCGCCGAATCCTCAACGGGGAGCCCCGATAACCGGTCCGCACCTACGGGCCGATGCGTGCTACAGCTTGACCACCAGCACGCCGTTCGGCTTGATGACGGCCGAATGCTCGCTCATGGTCAGGTGCACCAGGGAGCTCACCACCGGCTCGCCCTCCACGTCCACCACGGCGTTCTCGCGGGTGCGGTTGAACAGGAACACGAAGTGGTTCTCATCCGACTCGTCGGCGCGCTCCACACGCAGCACGTCGCCGCAGTCCTCCTCCGCGCGGGCGTCGATGTCCAGCTCGCCGAGCAGCTCGGGCAGGCTCTTCGACAGTCCCCAGCGGCCCAGCAGACCGGCCACGTAGACCGCCTTGCCATCGCCGTACTCGTTGATGGTGATGGCCGGGCGTCCGTCCATGCCGGTCACAGGATCGGCCTTGAAGGTGGCCAGAACCCGAGCAGTGTCCGCCACGGAGGTGATGCAGTCGGCAAGGTCGTAGGCCACGGCCCCGTTGCTCAGGTCGAGGTGGTCGAGCGTGCCGTCGTCCTGGGCGAGCGGCACGAACTCCTCGCTACGCACGCCCACCACGTCGCGGATGGCGCCCGGGTAGCCACCGAGCCAGATGTGGTCCTTCTCGTCGGCGATGCCGGTGTAGGAGCTCACGAGCAGCTTGCCGCCTTGCGCCACGTACTCGCGCACGCGGCGTGCGGTCCTCTCGTCGATCAGGTACAGGCTCGGCAGCACCACGGCCTCGTACTCGTCCCAGTCGGCGCGCACCGGCACCACATCGGCCGTGACGCCGTGGTCCGCAAGCGCGCGGAACCATGCGAACGGCTCGGTGACGTGATGGACCTTCTGCGTGGGCGTAGCGGTGTGCTCGGTGGCCCACTGCGACTGGTAGTCGAACACCACGGCCACCTTGGACTTGACGAGCTTCGTGCCGAGCAGGCCCTCGTCCGCGAGCTTGTTCAAATCCGCACCGAGCTCGCACACGTCGCGGTAGACCTGGCTGTCCTCGCCCGCGTGGGGCACCATGGCGGAGTGGAACTTCTCGGCGCCGGCCTTGGACTGCCGCCACTGGAAGAAGCAGATCGCGTCCGCGCCCATGGCGAGGTGGGTCAGGGCGTCGCGCACCAGCTGCCCGGGCTCCTTGCGGAAGTTGATCGGACGCCAGTTCACGGCGGACGTGGAGTTCTCCATGAGGCACCACGGCTGCTTGCGCGCGATGCCGTCCGTGAGGGACGCGGTGTACGCGATGCCGTCGAGGTGCGCCTCGCCGGGGCTGAAGTAATGGTCGTTGGACACGAAGTCCACTTCGCTGCCCCAGTCGTCATAGTCGAGGCAGGTGCCGGTTTCGGAGACCATGAAGTTCGTGGTGAGCGGCAGGCCGGGAGTGATCTCTGCCAGTGCGTCCCGCTCCGCCTCGTAGAACGCCTTGAGGGCGTCGGAGCTGAAGCGCTTGAAGTCGAGCAGCTTGCCGGGGTTCATGAAGTTGCCGTCGCCGATGAACCGCGGCGGCACGATCTCGGAGAAGTCATTCATGCGCTGCGACCAGAAGGCGGTGCCCCACGCGTCGTTCACGGCGTCGATGGTGCCGTAGCGGTCCTTGCACCAGTCCTGGAAGGCGCGCATGGCGTCGTCCGAGTAGTCGAAGCGGTTATGGCAGCCGTACTCGTTGCCCACGTGCCAGGCCACCACGTACGGGTTGTCCTTGTAGTGCTCGGCCATCGCACGGCACAACTTGAGGGCGTACTCGCGGAAGACGGGGCTGGTGGGGCGCCAATGCTGGCGGGCGCCGGGCCAGCAGACGTCGCCGCGGTAGTCCTTCCACAGCACTTCGGGGTGGGCCTGGGTGAGCCACATCGGCGGCGAGGCGGTGGCGGAGGCGAGGTCGACGGCGATGCCGGCCTTGCCCAGCTTGTCGATGACGCGGTCCAGCCAGTCGAAGTCGAATACGCCCTCCGACGGTTCGATCTTCGCCCAGCTGAAGATGCCTACGGAGACGAAGTTGACGCCGGCCTTGTTCATCAGGCGGATGTCGTCGTCCCATACCTCCTCGGGCCATTGATCGGGGTTGTAGTCGCCGCCGTACCAGACGCGGGCCTTCTGCCCGGCGAGCGGCTGGGGCCAGCGGTGTTCCCTGCGTGCCATGTGACCTCCTTGTCGTTATGATCGGATCATGATGGCGATCCGTTCCCGAACGGGAATGTTTACGTTATCATCATAGCAGAGGTAACGACTCCGCACACGCCGGGCGACTCACTTCCAACCCGTGCACGCACCACGAAAGGCGGTTCCATGGCGACGACTTCAGCTTCGAGGCGACAAGGCTCGGCATCCGGCTCGGTCTCCGGTCCGGGTTCCGGCTCGATCTCCCTGCGCGAAGTGGCGCAACGCGCCGGCGTGTCCTCGCAAACCGTCTCCCGCGTGGCCAACGGCAGCGATCTCGTCCGTCCGGACACCGCCGAACGCGTGCGCGCCGCCATGCGCGAGCTCGGCTACCGCCCCAACTACGCGGCCCGCGCACTCAAGCACGGCCGGTTCAACAATGTGGGCGTTATCCTGTTCAACACCACGCAGACCGGCAACATGCGTATCCTGTCCAGCATCAGCGCCACGGCGGCACGCTACGGCTACGCCATCACCCTGCTCACGCTGGACGGCGGCACCGAAACCGGAGCCCGGACGGCTGGCGGGGCCGCCAGCCGCACATCCGCCGGCGACCCTGCCGGTCGGCTTGTCAACCAGTCCGCCAGCCGGCCTGCCGACCGCACATACGCAGACCACGCGCCCATCGCCGCAGAGCCGTCCCTCACCCCCGCGCAGGCCCTCGCCCGCATGCGTACCCTGCCCATCGACGGCGTGATCATCGCGCTGGAACGCCGGCCTGCGGACCTCACGACGTTTCTGCCGACCGCGAAACTGCCCGTCGTGCTCATCACCGAGGGGCCTCTGCCCGGTTGCCTCACCGTGGACGCCGACCAGCTCGACTGCTCCGCGCAGGCGGTGGGTCTGCTGCTGGACGAGGGGCATCGCACGGTGCATCACATCGCCGGACCGGAATCCTCCTGCGCCTCCCAGGAGCGCGAACAGGCATGGCGGGCGGCATTGGCACGCCGAGGCGTTACCCCTCCCCCGGTGCTGCGCGGCGATTGGAGTGCGGATTCCGGCTACGACGCGGGTCTCGAACTCGCCCGGGATCCGAACTGCACGGCGGTGTACGCCTCCAACGACCAGATGGCGTACGGCTGCATGCTGGCCATGCGCGCCAGCGGTCGCCGCGTGCCCGAGGACGTGAGCGTGATCGGCGTGGATGACTCGCTGACCGCCGTCGTGCCACGGCTGGACCTCGACACCGTGCGCATACCGTTCGATGCGATCGGCGAGCGCGCATTCACCATGGTGATGCGTGCCTGCGAGGGCGAGGAACTGCCCACCGGCGTGCGTGCCGTACTGCCCGTGGAACTGGTGAGGCGAGGCTCCGTCGCCGCATGCGCCGGAGACCGGTCATAGGCCGCAGCCCAGCGGCACGCGCGAAACGAACCGCCGCGGTTCCCCGGTCACCGGATCGGTGAACTCGAGGGATCTGGCCACCAGCTCAAGCGGCTCGGAAAAGTCGTCGTAGGCCCGCGGCTCGCGCAATACCGGGTAGAAGTCGTCGCCGACGATCGGCAGACCCAGCGAGGCCATGTGAACCCTCAGCTGATGGGTCTTGCCGGTGCGCGGGCGCAGGGTGTACGCGCGCACGGCTGGGGAACCGGCACGGCCGAAACCGCCGCGGCCGGCAGCGCCCATTCCTCCAGACCCCAGCTCAATCACCGTTTCCGCATTCACCGCACCCGGCTCCTCATACGCCTGCAGGATACCCCGGGTCTTCACGATCCGCGACCGCCTCCGCAATGGGAAGACCCGCGGCGGCTCCAGCCTCTCGACGGTGCCGAACCGGGGACGCGCTACCGACGCGCACCGGGCAAGACATTCGTAGGTCTTTACGGCCAGCCGGTTCTGGAACAGCATCTGGTAGGCGCCGCGGAACTCCGGTCTGCGCACGAACACCACCACGCCGGCGGTGAGGCGATCGAGGCGGTGGGCCGGCGTGATGTCCGGCTCGCCGTACCGCTCGCGCAGCCGGATGAGCGCGGTTTCGCGGTACCACATGCCCCTGGGCGTTGTGGCCAGAAAGTGCGGCTTGTCGGCCACGATGATCCGATCGTCCTCGTACAGCACTTCGCATGCGAACGGGATGCGCGGCTCGTCGGTCACCCAGCGGTGCGGGCGAGCGGGCGCACCGGATCCCCCGCCCGCAGTACCGTCATTCAAACCGCCGATCAAACCGCCGACCAAGCCGTCACTCAACGGTCACGGACTTGGCCAGATTCCTCGGCTTGTCCACGTCGTAGCCCTTGAGCTTGGCCATGTCCATGGCGAACAGCTGCAGCGGCACCACGTCCACCAGCGGGCTCATCAGGGTGGGGCACTGCGGCCGCCAGAACACCACGTCCGCGTAGCGTTCCACATCTGGATCACCCTCCTCCGCCACGGCGATCACGAACGCGCCGCGCGCCCGCACCTCCTCGATGCCGGAGATCACCTTGACGTGCAGCACGTTGCGCCCGCGCTCCGGCGGCACGATGAACACCACGGGCTCGCCTTCGTCCACGAGCGCGATGGGCCCGTGCTTGAGCTCGCCGGCCGCGAACCCTTCGGTGAACGTGTACGCGATCTCCTTGAGCTTCAACGCACCCTCGAGCGCCACCGGGTAGCCCACGTGGCGTCCGAGGAACAGGAAGGACTTGGCGTCCACCATGCGTTCGGCGGCGGCCTGGATGGCGGAGGTCTGCGTGTCGATCACCCACTGGATCTTGCGCGGCATGTGCTTCAGGGAATCGAGCACCTGATGGATCTCGTCGCGGAACATGGCCCCCTTGACCTGCGCAAGGTAGAGGCCGAGTAGGTAGGCGGCGGTGATCTGCGCCACGAACGCCTTGGTGGAGGCCACGGCCACCTCCGGGCCGGCGTGCGTGTAGAGCACGGCGTCGGATTCGCGCGGGATGGATGCGCCCTGCGTGTTGCAGATGGCGAGCACCTTGGAGCCCTGCTCGCGGGCGTGGCGCAGGGCCATGAGCGTGTCCATAGTTTCGCCGGACTGGGAGATGGCCACCACGAGCGTGCGCGACGTGAGGATCGGGTCGCGGTAGCGGAATTCGTGCGCGAGCTCCACCTCCACGGGGATGCGCACCCAGTGTTCGATGGCGTATTTGGCCACCATGCCGGCGTAGGCCGCGGTGCCGCAGGCGATCACGATGATCTTGTCCACGGCCTTGAAGTCGTGCTCGTCAATGCGCACCTCGTCGAGGTTGAGGTCGCCGTTCCCGTCGAGCCGGCCGAGCAGGGTGCGCTGCACGGCGGCCGGATCCTCGTGGATCTCCTTGTCCATGAAGGAGTCCCAGCCGCCCTTTTCCGCGGCGGAGGCGTCCCAGTCCACGGTGTAGGTCTTGGGGTTCTCCACCACGTTGCCGTTGAAGTCGGTGACGGTCACCGAATCGGCGGACACGCACACGGCCTGGTCCTGATCGATTTCCATGGCCCGCTTGGTGTAGGCCACAAATGCGGCCACGTCGGAGCCGAGGAAGTTCTCCCCGTCGCCCAAGCCCACCACGAGCGGCGAATCGTGACGCGCGCCAACCACGATGTCCGGCTGTCGGCAGTCGGTGGCGAGGATGGTGAATGCGCCCTGCAGCATGCGGGCGAGGCGGCGGACGGCCTTGAACAGGTCGGGCCGACCTTCCTCGCGGATCACGGTGTCGACGATCTTGCCGAGCAGCTTGGCGGCCACTTCGGTGTCCGTGTCGGAGGAGAACCGGTAGCCTTCGGCCTGCAGGTCGAGCCGCAGCTGGGAGGCGTTCTCGATAATGCCGTTGTGGATGATGGCAACCTTGCCGTCGCGGCTCGTGTGCGGGTGGGCGTTCACGTCGCTCGGCACGCCATTGGTGGCCCAGCGCGTGTGCCCGATGCCGACGGTGGCGGCGGGCATGGGATTGCGTTCGATGTCCGCGACGAGATTGTCGAGGCGACCGGCCTTCTTGCGCACGGCCACCTGCTCCATGCCGGGGGCGCTCAGTGCCACGCCGGCCGAGTCGTAGCCGCGGTATTCGAGGCGCCGCAAACCCTGAAGGCACACCTCAAGGGGCTTGCCGCACGCCGTGGAGATTGATCCTGCATATCCTACGATTCCACACATGGCTCACCAGCCTAGCCGATGGATGTTGCGCACCGAAACCGCAACCCGCCGTCTCACGCTATCCGCACAATTCCACAGGTCCGTCGCAAGCCCGGGCCAACTTACAGCACGTGCTGCAGGAAGTCCTTGAACCGGGGTTCCTTGGGGTTCGTGATGATCTCGGGTCCGCCCTTCTCCACCACGACTCCCCCGTCCATGAACACCACCTGATCGGCCACTTCGCGCGCAAAGCCGATCTCGTGGGTCACGCACACCATGGTCATGCCCTCCTTGGCGAGCGAGCGCATCACGTTGAGCACTTCGCCCACGAGTTCCGGGTCGAGTGCGGAGGTGGGCTCGTCGAACAGCATGATCTCGGGCTTCATGGCCAGTGCGCGGGCGATGGCCACGCGCTGCTGCTGGCCACCGGAAAGCTGCGCCGGGTAGTAGTCGAGCCGCTCGCCCAGTCCCACGCGGTTGAGTTCCATGACGGCCAGTTCCCGAGCCTCGTGCTTGTTCATGCGCTTGACATGCACGGGCGCCTCCATCACGTTCTCCAGCGCGGTCATATGCGGGAACAGGTTGAAGCGTTGGAACACCATGCCGAGCTTGGCGCGCTGGGCGGCCACCTCCCTGTCGTTGAGGGTCTGGAGCACCTGCTGCCCGTGGCGTTCCACGGTCTTGTAGCCGATCATCTCGCCGTCCACGTCGATCTCGCCGCCGGTCAGGGTCTCCAGCTGGTTGATGAGGCGCAGGAACGTGGATTTGCCGGAACCGGAGGGGCCGAGGATCACGGTCACGGTGCCGGGCATGACGGTGAGATCCACGCCCTTGAGCACGTGCAGCGAGCCGAAGGCCTTGTGCACGCCGGTGGCCTTGATGGCCGGTACGATCGCCGGGTTCGCGGAGCCCGCGCGGTTCGCCGGATCCACGCGGTTCGCTGAGCTTGCTGAATTCGTCGGATTGGTCATGATTGCCGTCCTTACCTTGTTCCGCGGTGTTCCGCGCCTTACGCGTTGAGTCCGGTGAAGGTCGCCTGATTGATCTTGGCGACGTCGTCCTGCTGTTCGCCGTCGGAACGACCCGGGTAGGGAGGATCGTACGGCGGCTGCTTGCCCTTGGTGCCGACGGGCCGGGCGTCGAAGCCCTTGCCGAAGTGCCGTTCGAGCTGGGCCTGCAGGACCATCATGACGGAGGTGATGAACAGGTACCAGATGCAGGCCACGAGCAGCAGCGGGATCGGCTTGTACAGGCGGTTGGCGATGGCGTTGGTGGCGAACTGCAGCTCGTACGTGAACGGCACGGCCAGCACCAGGGACGTGCTCTTGAGCATGCCGATGGTCTCGTTGCCGGTGGGAGGGATGATGATGCGCATGGCCTGCGGCAGGATGATGCGCCGCATGATGAGCGAGCGCCTCATGCCCAGCGCCTCGGCCGCCTCGGTCTGCCCGTTGTCCACTGCCTCGAGGCCGGCGCGCACGATCTCCGAGAGGTACGCAGCCTCGTTGAGCGCCAGACCGATCCACGCGGCGTTGAACGCGGTGACCACCACGGACGAGTCGATGCTCCAGAACGCCACGTCCGTGAACGGGATGCCCAGCGAGATCTTGGGGATGAGCACGGAGAACAGGCCCCAGAACACGAGCTGCGTATAGACCGGGGTGCCGCGGAAGAACCAGATGAAGAACCAGCTCACGCCCCTGAGCACCGGGTTGATGGACTTGCGCATGATCGCGAGGATCACCGACAGGATGATCGCCACCACCATGGAGATGACGGTGAGCTCCAGCGTGTAGCGCACGCCCTTGAGCACGTTCTCGTTGAACAGGTACTTCCATACGGTGGGCCAGTCGAGGCGCTCGTTGGTGACGAGTCCCTGGATGAGCATGGCCGCGAGCAGCGCCACGATCACGGCCGCGACGACCGGACCGGTGCGGCGCACGGGCAGCGCCTTGATGCGGTTGGGGATGTTCAGCCCCTCGCCGTCGATTTCCTTCTTCGCCATGTCGGTTTCCTTCTCCTGCTCCTGCGGTTTGCGCGGACGGTTGGGCCGCGACTATTCGAGGTCGGTCGGGTTGATCTCGGCCTTGTCCAGAGCGCCGGATTCCACGCCCCAATGCTTGAGGATGTTCATGTACGTGCCGTCGTCCATGAGCTTGGTCACGGCCTTCTGCACGGCCTCGTCCATCGCGCTGTCGCCCTTCTTGATGGCGATGCCCTGCTTGACGGAGCCGACGTTGCCGCCGAGCGCCTCGAGCTGGCCGCCGGTCTGGCTGATCGCATAGCCGGCCACCGGCGAATCCGCGTAGAACACGTCGGCCTTGCCGGTCACCACGTTGGTGGCGGCGTCGGTCTGCAGCTTGCTGGAGAGCACTTCGATCTTCCTGTCCGCCGGGCAGTTGGCGTTGGCGTCGTTGGCTTCCTGCTCCTGCACGGTGCCGGTCTGCACGGCCACCTTGAGACCGCACAGGTCGGAGGTGTTCACGCCGTTCGGGTTGCCCTTCTTCACGGCCCACGTGGAGCCGGCCTTGTAGTAGCTCACGAAGTCCACGGCGTCAAGGCGCTCGGGGGTGATGGTCATGGCGGTGATGCCGATGTCGTACTTGGCGCCGACGGACGGAACGATCGAGTCGAACGTGGAGGAGACGATGTCCGCCTCGAGACCCATCACCTTGGCGAGCGCCCTGGAGATGTCCACGTCGTAGCCGAGCGGCGTGGTGCCGTCTGCGGCGAGGAATTCGGCGGGCGCGTAGCTCAGCTCCATGCCGACGGACAGCTTGCCGTCGGACTTCACCGAGTCCGGCACAAGGGCGGCGATCGCATCGTCCTTGGCCACCGCGCTCACGTCGTACCCTTGCGTGACGGCACCGGATGCGGCTGCGCCACCCTCGTCGGTGGTACCGCATGCGGCGAGCGAGAACAGCATGGAAGCGGCGACGGTCGCGGCCGCGGCGGACTTGAATCTGAACGTCATGGAACGTGTTCCTTACCTCTCGGCGTCTTACTGGGAAAACACCATAATGACGTCTCGCTACGACAACGTTACTTGCAGGCCGTCCCCGTGCAGTCGCTCTCGTTCCCGCAATCGCATCACTTTTGTAACTTTTTTACAAATATGGTCTCGTAGCGGCCGTCAGCCACCATATTTGTAAAAAAGTTACAAACATGATGGCTGACGCGCCGTTAGAGACCATTTTTGTAATTTCGTTACAAACCGGGCCGCTAAGCCGCGCTACGAGACATACTTTGTAACGAAATTACAATATCGATGCCGGAGGTCGGTTGGTCGGTCGATCAATCAGCCGGCCAGACAGCCAACCGGTCAGACGGGCAACTCAACCAACCAGACCGGTCAGTCGGCGGCCGGGTTGATCTCCGACTTGTCGATCGAGCCGGACTTCACGCCCCACTGGTCGAGAATCTTCGCGTACGTGCCGTCGTCCATGAGCTTGGTCACGGCCTTCTGCACGACTTCGTCCATCGCGCTGTCGCCCTTCTTGATGGCGATGCCCTGCGTGGCCACGCCCACATCCTCGCCGAACGCCTCGAGCTGTCCGCCGGTCTGGCTGATCGCATAGCCGGCAACCGGCGAATCTGCGTAGAAGGCCACGGCCTTGCCGGTCACCACGTTGGTGGTCACGTCGGTCTGCAGCTTGTTGGACAGGATCTCGATCTTCTTGTCCGCCGGGCACTGCTCGTTGGCCGCGTTGACTTCCTCCTCCTGCGTGGTGCCGGTCTGCACGGCGATCTTGAGCCCGCATAGGCTCTTGGAGTCGAACTTCTCCGGATTGCCCTTCTTCACGGCCCACGTGGAACCGGCCTTGTAGTAGCTCACGAAGTCCACGGCCTCCTTGCGCTCGTCGGTGATGGTGAAGGAGGAGATGCCGATGTCGTACTTGGAGCCGATGGACGGCAGGATCGAGTCGAACGTGGAGGTGACCGGCTCGGTCTCCAGCCCCATGACCTTGCCGAGCGCCTTGGCGAGGTCCACGTCGTAGCCGACGGGCTTCTGGCTATCGTCCAGGAATTCGGCGGGCGCGTAGGAGGTGTCCATGCCGACGGTGAGCTTGCCGTCGGATTTCACGGAGTCGGGCACGAGGGCGGCGATCGCATCGTCCTTGGCCACGGAACTCACATCGTAGCCCTGCGCTGATGCGGACGACGAGCCGGAAGCGCCGGCTGACGATGCGGTATCGGTCGCGTCGCTGGTGCCGCACGCGGCGACGGACAGCAGCATGGCAACGCCGAGCGTGGCAGCGGCGAACGGTTTCAGGGTGGCGGTGATCTTCATGGTGGCTTCCTCTCATAGGCGCGGGCCCGGGAAGGATCCACCGGGCTTTCCTATGCGGCACACCATAAAGTCGGCATGCTACGCGCGCGTTACCGCCTTGTTTCGCGCACTGCGCACATGTGCGGAGGCATCAATGCGCAGGCCTCAGCGCACTGCCTTGTTCTTGTAGCGCATGATGCGCAGGGCTTCGCGCTTGTCCTGCTCCTCACGCAGGGCCTGACGCTTGTCGAATTCGCGCTTGCCCCGGGCCAGGGCGATCTCCGCCTTGACGCGCCCATCCTTGAAGTACAGGCTGATGGGCACGATGGTGTACCCCTTGGCTTCGATCTGCCGGCTCAGCTTGGCGATCTGCGCCGCGTGGAGCAGCAGCTTGCGCTTGCGCTTGGGGGCGTGATTGTTCCACGTGCCGTTGAGGTATTCGGGGATGTTCGCGTTCTCGAGCCAGACCTCCCCGCGCCGGTCGATGGAGACGAACGCCTCGGCGAGCGACGCGCGGCCCTCGCGCAGGGACTTGACCTCGGTGCCGGTCAGGGCGATGCCCGCCTCGTATTTGTCCTCGATGGTGTAGTTGTGCCGCGCCTTGCGGTTCTGCACGATCAGCTTGGTGCCTTGCTCCTTGGCCATGCCGCCCCTCCCTTCATGTCAATCGGACGCCGTCCGACGGTCCGATGGTCGTTTTCCACAAGATGCCTACAGTAGCACGGAACGCGCCGACCCTCACGGGCAGACGGCGCGTTCCTTGGATGGTCCGGTATCGGTCGGATCAGTAGTGGATGAACTGATAGTTCTGCGGGTCGCGGATGATGCGCGTGCCGGCCTTGCCCATCATGCGGGCGCCGCACTCGGAGATGAGGATGGTGCCGTCGGAGCGGACCTGCTCCACCACTCCCACGTGGCCGTACTGCGCGCTGGCGCCGTTCTGGCCGCGGCGGAACACGATGACCGCGCCCACGTGCGGCGTGTTGTTGACCAGATAGCCGTAGGAGCGGGCGGAGTTCGCCCAGTCCGCGCCGTTGCCGAATTGCGTGCCGACCGGCAGGTTCAGATCGTGGCGGCGGTTGTAGGCATACCACGTGCACTGGCTCCACGGGTAGGTGCTGGAGAAGTCGTGCGTGGCGTGGCCGTAGCAGGTCTTGGAGTGCGGGGCGCAGTTGCCGGGCACCGAATAGTTCATGCCGCTGGCGGTCGCGTTGTTGTTCACCGGCGTGGACGAACCGGAGTTCGAGTTGCCCTTGTTGGAATTGGATGAACCGGAGTTGGACGAGCCGGAGTTGCCCTTGTTCGAAGACTGTGCCGGGGTGTCCTGCGCCTGCGTGGCGTTCTTCGCAGCCGCGGCGGCCGCGGCGGCCTGCTGCGCGGCGAGCTGCTTGTTGTAGTCGTCGATCTGCGACTTGATGAGCACGGCCTCGGCGGCCTCCTTGGCGGATGCGTCGGTGAGCTGGGCCACCTTGGCCTCGAGGGCCTGACGCTTCTTGTCGCCCTCGTCGCGCAGAGCGGTGAGCTGCTGCTGCTTGGCCTGCGCATCCTCGGCGGCCTTCTGCGCGGTGGCGGCGTCCTGATCGGCCTGAGTCTTGAGCGTGGTGATCTCCTGCTCGATGGCCGCAAGACGCTGCTGGCGGTTCATGGACGTGCTCAGGTTGGCGGCTGCATCGTTCGCGGCGTTGGTCTCGGAACGGGTGACGGCGGCGTCGGCCTGCATCTTCTGCACGAAGTCGTCCGCGGTGGACGAATTGGTGACCACGCTCATCACCTTGGAGGCGTCAGAACCGTGGAAGCTCTCGCGGGCGAGCTGTGCCACGGCGGCCTTCGCGTCGTCGTAGTCGGCACCGGTCTCGGCGATCTTCGCCTCGAGGTCGGCCTTGTCCTTCTGCGCGGCCTTGAGTCGCTCGGCGGCTGCGTCGGCCGCCTCCTTGGCGCTCTGGGCGGCGGCGACGGCCTGATCGGCGGCGTCCTGTGCGGCGGGAATCTGGTTCTCGGTCAGGTCGTCCAGCGCGACGATCTGATCCTGCAGGTCTGCGCTCGCGCCGGCCAGCTGAGCCTTGAGATCCGCGGCGGATGCGAGTTTCTGCTGGTATTCGGAGTAGCTGGGCACCGCGGACGCCTCCACGACGCCGGTGGACATGCTCGCCAGTCCGGTGGTCATGAGCGTGACGGCGCACAGCGCCCATCCCGCCCAGGCTTTGGCTCGTTGAGTCATCATATGGGTCAACTTCCTTCGTTTCCGACAGGTTCCCGGCCGATTGTACAGGGTGCGGCTGGGAGAAATTACGCTTTGAGATAACGCCGCAGCGAGAACGCGGACGCAAGGGCGGACAGCACGAGCGCCCCGGCGATCAGCGCGGGCGCGGTGAGCAGCACGGTCGTCTGGTCCACGAACGGCATCCACGTGACCGTCCTGGCCACGCCGTTGGTCACGAACGCGTCCACGATGCCCACGAGCGCCCCCACGGACAGGAGCGAGCCGAGCAGCGCGGCGAACATGCCTTCGAGGATGAACGGCAGGCGGATGGTCCAGTTGGACGCGCCCACCAGTCGCATGATCTCCGTCTCGTTCTTGCGGGACGCTGCGGACATGCGAATCGTTGTGCCCGTAAGCAGGATGGCCACCACGACCATCACGCCGGCCAGCGCCGCGGTCACCGCCGTGGCCTTGTTGAGCACGTTGAAGATCGGGTCGAAGATCTGCCGCTGGTCCACCACCTCCTCGATGCCGCTGCGTCCGGACAGCACCTCGGAGACGACCTGGTACTTGGTCGGGTCGTTGAGCTTGAGCCTCAGGGAATCCTGCATGTCCGCGGCCGTGAGTGTGCGCCCGTTGTACTCGCCGTTGGGGTATTCCTTGAGGAACGTGTCGTTGTAAAAATCCTCCTTGCTCACGTATGTGATGTTGGCCACATCATTGGGCAGCTCCTGCTTGATGAGGTCGATCACGCCGGCGATGTCCTCCTGGCTGGGGGACTTGCCGGAGGAGCAGGATGCGGCCTGACTAGCACCGTCCGGGCAGAAGTACACCACGACCTCCACCTGGTCGTACCAGGTGCCCTTGGCCTTGGTGATCTGCGCCTGCATGAGCGCGGAGGCACCGATGAACAGGAAGGAGATAAAGGTGACGAGCATGACGGACAGGATCATCGATCCGTTGCGCTTGAGGCTCGTCCAGGTTTCGGACAGGATGAAGCGGGTCCTCATTGCTTGTTTTCCTCCCCTTCGGCATGGTCGCGGGTCTGGTCACGGTCGGCGGCGTTGCGTCCGAGCCCCGGGCTCGGCGGGGCAGGCGGCGCGGGCGGCATGAGCGGACCGGACAGTTGCGCGTCACGGTTGTCGGACACGGATACGGATTCGGTCGGCGTCGTCGCCTCGGGCACCGGCGCGGTGTTTTCGGACTGCGCAGTGTTTTCGGACTGCGCGGTGTCGTCAACTCGCGCCGTATCGCCGGGATCGTCCACGGTCTCGAACTCGTCCGCGGACGCGGCGGCCCGCTCGCTCACCTCCTTGGCGGCGTGCTCCTCGAGGTTCAGCCCCTTGCCCCACGTGAGCGTGTCCTCCACGGACTGGAACACCTCGCCGTAGCGGCCGGTGCGCCCCGAATGCATGGAGCTGGCGAGGCGGGCGATGCCGTCGTCGCCGGAGTCACGCTGTCCAGAGTCACGCAGTCCGGAATCCTGCAGGGCCGCGGCGGAGACATCCACGTTCGTGGCCGCGGTCGGATCCGTGTACGATCCCTCCGGCAGCGACAGTTCGGCCGCAGGCGTGCCGTCGCCGTGGATCGCCTCATGGGCCTTGCTGGCCACCTCGGCGTCCGGGAAGAACAGCGCGGAATCGTAGGAGCCGTGCTTCTCGTCGCGCATGATCTTTCCGGCCTTGAGCTCCACCACGCGCTTGCGCATGGAGTTGACGATCTCCTCGTTGTGCGTGGCCATCACGATCGTAGTGCCCGTGCGGTTGATCGCGTCCAGCACCTCCATGATGCCCAGCGACGTGGTCGGGTCGAGGTTGCCGGTCGGCTCGTCCGCCAGCAGGATCTGCGGATGGTTCACGTACGCGCGGGCGATGGCCACGCGCTGCTGCTCGCCGCCGGACAACTCGTGCGGCAGGTTCTGCTCCTTGCCCGTCAGCCCCACGGTCTTGAGCACCTGAGGCACGAGCGACTTGATGGTGGACCGCCGCGTGCCGATCACCTCCAGCGCGAACGCCACGTTCTGCCACACCGTCTTGTTGGCCAGCAGCTTGTAGTCCTGGAAGATGAAGCCGATCGACCGGCGGTACTGCGGGATCTGGCGCGCAGGCAGCCGGCGCAGATCGTTGCCGGCCACGCGGATCTCGCCCGACGTGGCCTCCTCCTCGCGCAGCAGCAGGCTCAGGAGCGTGGTCTTGCCGGACCCGGACGCGCCCACCAGAAACACGAAGTCGCCGCGATCGATGTTCAGGCTGATGTCGTCCAACGCGGGACGCGACCCCTTGGGATAGATCTTGCTGACATGGTCCAGTGCAATCAGCGCCATATGCCTCGCTCCTTCGTTCGCCTTGCCCTAGCCGTTCCCGCCACGCTATCGTGCGCCGCGGCTGTTATGCCCCCGGAATTACTCCTCGGCGGACTCGCGGCGCTGCTGGTGGCGCCAGCGGATGCCCGCCGCGATGAACCCGTCGATGTCGCCGTCGAACACGGCCTGCGTCTGGGACGTCTCGTAGCCCGTGCGCAGATCCTTGACCATCTGGTACGGATGCAGCACATAGGAACGCATCTGATCGCCCCAGCTGGCCTTGATGTCGCCCGCGAGCTCCTTCTTCTTCTTGGCCTCCTCCTCGTGGCGCAGCACGAGCAGTCGGGACTGGAGCACGGCCATGGCGGCGGCGCGGTTCTGGATCTGCGAACGCTCGTCCTGCATGGTCACCACGAGACCGGTGGGAAGGTGGGTGATGCGCACCGCGGAATACGTGGTGTTCACGCCCTGGCCGCCGGGGCCGGACGAGCAGTACGTATCCACGCGGATGTCCGTATCCGGAATGTCGATGTGATCGGTCGCCTCCACCAGCGGCACCACCTCCACGGCTGCGAAGCTGGTCTGGCGGCGGCCCTGATTGTCGAACGGGCTGATACGCACCAGACGGTGGGTGCCGCCCTCCACGCTCAGACGCCCGTAGGCGTACGGCGCATCCACCTGGAACGTGGCGGACTTGATGCCCGCCTCCTCCGCGTACGAGGTGTCCATCACCTTGGCCTTGAACCCGTTGCGCTCGCAGTAGCGCAGGTACATGCGCAGGAGCATCTGGGCGAAGTCGGCCGCGTCCACGCCGCCCGCGCCGGAGCGGATGGTCACCACGGCGGAGCGTTCGTCGTATTCGCCGTCGAGCAGGGTCTGGATCTCCAGATCGTCCAGATCCTTGGCGATCGACTCCACCTCGCTCTTCGCGTCCGCAAGGGAGGAGGCGTCCTCCTCCTCGCGGGCCAGCTCCACGAGGGTCTCCACGTCGTCGATGCGCGTGTGCATGTCCGTCAGGCGCTTGAGCTGGGACTGCGCCGCGGACAGC
Organism: Bifidobacterium sp. LH_389; assembly: GCF_056357235.1. Classification (NCBI taxonomy): domain Bacteria; kingdom Bacillati; phylum Actinomycetota; class Actinomycetes; order Bifidobacteriales; family Bifidobacteriaceae; genus Bifidobacterium; species Bifidobacterium sp. LH_389. The sequence goes on along the minus strand of NZ_JBKEVR010000009.1, from coordinate 37,731 downwards.
TTGCTCGTGACCTTCTGCGCGTGCTCCGGATCGTCCCACAGGCCCGGCTCGCTCGCCTGAGCTTCGAGCTCCTTGATCTGGGAGCGCAGACGGTCCACGTCCAGCGCCTCGGCGATCGTGTCGTACTTGGATCGCGCGTCGCCGATCGCCTGCGAGAAATCAAATTCTGCCATCGTTACCACCATACATTTCTAGTTGCGAAAAACCTGATTGCTTCGATTATCCCCGATGCCGCACCGCACGGCACGCATGCCATGCGCATGCGCTCCGGCATTCCGTCCGCGGGCAGTCCGCGGCGGACGGCGGGACGCCGGAAGAATGGGCGCGTCAAAGGCCCGCGTAGACCATTGCGGGGACGATGAGGCTGACGAGCATGGCGGCGGCCACGACGATGCACACCGCCCGCATCACATTGCGGCGGCGGCGTTCGCGCTGCTCTCGTTCAACCCGGTAATCACTCACGGTGAGACATCATACCGACCGCGCTGGATTTTCTTGCCGCCAAACGCCGTCGCTTTCGGTCAATTCCCGCCGAGGACCGCCGAGGGCCATACACTGGAGACATTGGCCCGCCCCATGAGGGACGGGTCCGCCGCATATGCATACAGAAGGAGCATCCAATGGCCGATGAACGCACCGCATGGGGTTGGGGACTGGCGAGCGTGGACGCCGCGGGCAACACCCTCGACGTGTGGTATCCCAAGCTCACCCTGGGCGAGGCACCCGCCGAATCCGCCCGCCCGAACCACGACTTCGGCCCGCTGGTCCGCGAAACGCCGGACGCGCGAGGCGTGCGCCGCGTCCCGGTGTTCACCGTCTCCGCACTCGACGAGCCCATCGCCGACGCCGCCGACGCCTACCTGCGCCTGCACCTCATGTCGCAGCGTCTGGCCAAGCCCAACACGCTCAATCTGGACGGCATCTTCGCCAAGCTCAACAACGTGGTGTGGACCAACTACGGCCCGTTCGCCGTGGAGGACTTCGCCCTGCGCAAGCTCGACGTGCTCAAGGCCGCCGCCGGCTCCCCGCTGCCCACCGCGGACGTCAACGTGCTCTCCGTGGACAAGTTCCCCCGCATGATCGACTACGTAGTCCCCTCCGGCGTGCGCATCGGCGACGCCGACCGCGTCCGCCTCGGCGCCTACCTGTCCGAAGGAACCACCGTCATGCACGCCGGCTTCGTGAACTTCAACGCCGGCACGCTCGGCGTCTCCATGGTCGAAGGCCGCGTCTCCCAGGGCGTCGTCGTCGGCAACGGCTCCGACATCGGCGGCGGCGCCTCCATCATGGGCACCCTCTCCGGCGGCGGCAAGCTCCGGAACTCCATCGGCGAGCACTCACTGCTCGGCGCCAACGCCGGCATCGGCATCTCCTTGGGCAACAACTGCGTCGTGGAGGCCGGCCTCTACGTCACCGCCGGCACCAAGGTCACCATCTGGGACAAGGCCAAGGCCGCCGCCGGCGAACCCCTCAACGTGGTCAAGGGCGCCGATCTGTCCGGCAAGGACAACATCCTCTTCATCCGCAACTCCGTCAACGGCCGCATCGAGGCCCGCTACCGCAAGGTGGGCATTGAGCTCAACGCCAAGCTGCATAAGAACTGACGTCCTTATGCAGCCGTCGCGGCCGCAGTGGCCGCTCCCCTCGCCTACGGGAAGCCCACAGGGCTTCCCGCTTCACGGCTCGGCATAAGAACTGATTGTGCGATAACGGAGCGCCTTCCCTCGGTGCGCCTAGAAGTCGCACACGTTATCGCACAATCCCGGGCCGTGCGCTGGCGGAGCACGATCAAATCCGCGGACCCAGAAAGTGGTGGCGATTCGAGACAAAAACCGCTGTTCCATGTCTCAAATCGCCACCACTTTTCGTTTCGGTAGCTCTTCCGGACGCAAACCTGCCATTTCAAGTCCGGAATAGCCACCGTTCCCCGTTTCGGTAGCGGATTCGGACACAGATCGGCCGTTCCGAGTCCGGAATAGCCGCCACTTTCCAAGGGCCAACACTCCCGGCACACCCGGAAGCATGCCGGGCCGCCGCCCGTCAGTGCGCGAACACGGAATAATCCCCCAACGCCACGGCGGGACTGAGTTCCGTGAGGGTCCGGTAGTCGACGCACTGCCTCATGTATTCCGCGTGCCTGGCGTCGATCGCATGCTCGCTGCGCCGGAAACGCTCCCGTTGCACGTCCGGGTCGTCGACGATCGTGTACACGTACGCCCACAGTCCGTCCGACTCCTCGTTGAGGAACCACGTCTCCACGTGAGCGCCTTCGTCCGGCAGCGTCGCATTCCCCTCGTCCAGATGATCGGTCAAAAACCGCATCCACTCGCGGGCCAGTTCCTCCCGCCCGGGCCTGATGCGAAATCTGTCGAGCGTGGTGTGCATGGGTTCCGTCCCTCCTTCGGTTGCCGTTGTCCCGATGCCAATGCTACCGGCATCCGCACAGCATCCGGGCGGAGTCCAGACAGAGCGGCCTGCACCCATCAGCATCCACGCGGCAGACACACGGCAGACACACGGCGGACCGTGCGGACGCACCACAGCAGACGGGCCGCAACAGACAGACCCGCAACAATCTATCTGCCGTTGCGATCCCCGATCACGAACAACGCGCCGAACAACGCGGAAGCCGCCGCCACGGCGACGAACGCCCACAGAAGCGCGCCGATCGTCCCCGGAACCATGAACGTGGGCAGCAGAAGCGAGGCGACCGCACACGGGAATCGGCTCAGCCCCAGAATCAGGCTCTGCGCCTGCGTGGACACCCCGCCGGGGAACGATTTCTGCGTCCAGACCTTGGCGTTCATCTCGCCGGCGAAATTGCAGAAGAACTGGAACATGAGCACGGCAGCCACGGTGGCGGCCACGGTTCCTCCGGCGGCCATCACGATCATGGCCGCGACCTGCATGGCTGCGCCGAGCCAGAACATGACCTGCCGTCCCCGCTTCGACGTCACGCGCGTGTACACCATGCCGCCGGCCACGCACAGCACCGCGGCGGCGATCCCCACGGCCACGGCCTGCCGCTGCGTGGCGTGCTGCACCACCAGCAGATACGTCTGGAACTGGTTGATGCTGTTGGCCATGAGATTCCACATGAGGTAGAACAGCGCGATGAGCGCGAACGTGCGCGCGTAGGGCCGCCCGAGACCGTCCGTGCCGCGCAGCACCTCGCGCAGGGACGTGGAGGCCGCAGCCCCGCCGTCACGGGCGCTGCCGCCGTGCGAGTCACCGCCACGCGAGCCGACGTCGTTCGCCCCGGCCCCGATGACCGTCGTCTCGGCGCGCAACGCCGTAAACCTGCGGTCGCACAGCCTCCACGCGCCCGTCAGCGCCGCGACCGCCGCAAGCACCGCGTACACCATGCGCGCGCCTGCGGCATGCAGCGGACTGGCCGCCAGCGCAAGTACGTAGGAACCGAGAATGCCGGACGACCACAGCACCTGCGAATTGCCGATCGCCTTGGTGCGCAGCGCGGCATGGCGAATGTCCCGGCCCATCACGCTCAGTGCCACGGGCAGTTCGATGCCGGCGGCGAGACCGGCGAGCGTCACGCCGGCGAGCAGCATCCAGAACCCGAAGGCGCCCGCGCACAGGGCGAACGCCGCCGCGCACACGGGCATGGTCAGGTTGAAGGTGGCGGTCAGTCCCAGTCGGTCGGCCACGAACCCTCCGCCGAACGACCCGATGGCGAAGGCGAACATGAGCGCGGCGGACAGCATGCCCACCTCAATGGAGTCGAGTCCGAGCGTCTGCTGCCACAGGGCGAGCGTGGCGGACAGCGCGATGATGGCGCCGGATCCGAGGAACGCCCCCATGCCCGCGGCAATGCCCAGCGCCCGGTATGCGGGCTCGTCGCCGGCCCGTCCCGCTCCGTGTCGATCCGCGCGCCCGCGCGATGCGTCCTTGTCTTCCTTGGTGCCCGTCATGCGATCCCTCTGCAATCTCTCCGCGATTCCTCTGCGATAGTGCCGTTGCGATGGCTCTCTCGTCTGCCGCATCCCGACGGATGCCACATCCCGACGGATGCCACATCCCAACGTATGCCGCATCCCAGCGTACTAATTATTGGCATGCACCCCAATATGTGGGACGGGTCCGCGCAACCCTGTGCCATGATGGTTGCCATGAAGATCACGCTCATCACCGTCGGCAAGGTCAAGGAATCGTATCTGCGCGAGGCGATCGCCGAATATTCCAAGCGCCTGAGTCGCTACTGCAAGCTCGCCATCGTGGAGGTGGCGGACGAGAAGACGCCGGAGAACGCCAGCGAGGGCACGGACCGGCGCATCAAGGAGATCGAGGGCGAGCGGATCGCCAGGCATCTCAGCCCGGACGCGTACGTGATCGCGCTGGCCATCGAAGGCAAGCAGCTGAGTTCGGAGGAACTGGCGGCGAAGGTGGCGGATCTGGGGCTGCGCGGGGTGAGCCACATCCAGCTCGTGATCGGCGGCTCGCTCGGCCTCTCCCCGGCGGTCCTCAAGCGCGCCGACTACCTGCTGAGCTTCTCGCGGCTCACGTTCCCCCACCAGCTCATGCGCGTGATCCTGCTCGAGCAGATCTACCGCGCCTACAAGATCAATGCCCACGAGCCGTACCACAAGTAGGCCGTCTTCGTCCCCGTCGTCCGCGACCCGTCCGCCGGGCGGTCTCCCCGTCAGCGCGCCTTGAACAGCCGGAACAGCTGGGATTCGCGGATGACCGCCGCCGAGCAGACCGCGGCAAGCATCACGCCGGCGAACAGCGCGGCCGGCGTGCGCACCGCGGCGAACAGCACCGCATCCGGCGAGGACACCGACCACCGCCAGCAGTAAACGGTCAGCGCTCCCACGGCAGCCAGCACGCCCAGTCCCGCCCAGACGAGCGTTTCCACGGCCACGCCGAGCAGCTGGTCGCTCTTGCGCTGCCCGGAATGCAGGGCGCCGGCATATTCGAGCCTGCGCCGACGTACCGAAACCGCGCCGATCAGCAGCCCCACCGCCAGTCCCACCGCGGGGGCGAACCGCGTGGGGCGCCCGGCGTACAGCGCGGCGGCGTCGTAGCGACGGTCGAAGCTCTTGTTGAGCTGCATCACGCCGTTCGCGGCACCGCCCGAGCCTGCCGAACCGCCCGAACCTGCCGAACCGCCCGCCGCCACGGTGGTGTACAGCAGCGCGGACAGTTCGTCCTGATCCGCAGGCCACTGCTTGGCCCAGCATTCCTGATAGGTGCGGCTCGGATCGGTGGACGCGGGAACGAGCACCGCGTAGGCAAATCGCGTGTCACGCCCGTCGTTGGGCCAGTCGTAGACGCCGGCCACACGCACGGTACCGTCGGTGGTTTCCAGGCTGCCGCCGGTCGCAAGGCCGAAGTCGTTCGCCGCATCGCGCGAGACCCATATGCCGGTCGGATCGGCCTTGAGCGTGCGGCTGCGGTCCCCCATGGCCACGAGCCCGAGCATGCCGGGCGTCACCTCGTAGGCGCTCAGCGACCTGCCGGGCGTGGAGGCCGGTTCCACGTTCGCTGCGATGCGCATGGCTCCCGCGGCCTGCGGCCCGTTCGCGGCGAGCGTCAGTCGGTCGCATGCGGCCCCGTCGATGGGAGAGCCGCCCAGAATGGTACTCACGTCCGCGTCGGCGCTCACGCGTGCCAGCGCCTCGCGCTCCTGATCGATCACCGTATATGCCTCGTAGCCGCCGAGCAGCGTACCCGCGAGCGCCACGGACAGCATGAACGCGAACGCCTTGGACGTGCCCGCGCCGATGTTGCGCAGGGCCTCGCCGATCAGTTCAGTCAGTCGCATGTCCGCCCCCTTCCCCTCTTGCCGCGTTCGCACGGTCCGGCGCCCCGGGCCCGGCACCCTTCTCCCCGGGCGCGCGATCCCCGGGCGCATAGTGGGCCAGATCGATGATCCGCCCGCAGGCGTCGCGCGTGTCCGGGTCGTGCGTGGCGACCACCACGATCATGCCCTGCCCTGCCAGATTGCCGAGCACATGGCTCACGCCGTGCGCGGTGCGGGTGTCGAGCTGCGCGGTCGGTTCGTCCACGAGCAGCATGTCCGGCCGGGAGCAGACCGCACGGGCGAGCATGAGCCGCTGCGCCTCCCCGCCGGACAGCGCACGGAACGGCCGGTCGGCGGCGTACGCCAGATCGAACAGCGCCATGGCCTCCAGCGCCTCCCGTTCGGCGTCGCGCCGGCGCCGACCCTTGGCAAGCAGCGGAAAGACCACGTGGTCCAGCGCGGTGCGTTCCGCCACGCCGTACGGGTTCTGGAACACCCATCCCACGCGCGCAACGCCGTGGCGTTCCACGCGTCCGGCGGCGGGTTTCTCCCAGCCGGCCAGGATGGACAGCAGCGTGGACTTGCCGCATCCGGACGGTCCGCACACAGCGACGGTCTCGCCGGGCAGCAGCGTGGCGGTGAGATGCTCGAACAGGGTGTCCGTGCCGGCAAATCGGTGGCCGAGGTCAAGGATCTCCACGCTGCGTCCGACGCCCGGCTCCGTCTCGTTCACGCGCATGGCACACCGTCCAGCGCGCTGCCCAGCGACACACTGTCCGGCGGAGCGTCCGACGCCCGCCCATCGCCGGAGGTCCCGTCGGCGTCCGCCTCCACCTGCACCAGACTCACGCCCAGCTCGGATCCGACGATCCGCACGGGCACGGCCTTGCGATCCGCGTCCGCCACGCACGCCTTGACCGGGTCGCCGCCGCGGCCCACGCCGAACACGCCCGCTGCCGGCACGCGCAGTACCTGCACCGATTCGCTTAAGGTCAGCGTGGCGTCAAAGCCTTGCGAAAGGTCCACCTGCGGCTGGCCGGCGATCTGCCGGTACGTGTCGCTTTCGGTCACCTTGCGGCAGAATTCCGCATCGTCCACGGCCGTCTGCCCGGCCGGCAGCGTAGTGGTCACGCCGAACACCGTGAGCGTGCGGTCCCGGTCGGACGGGGTGCCGCCCTTGACGGATATCCGCGTAATGCCGCCGGCAATTTCGCCCACGGGCGTTCCGGCCCCCACGGGCATGCCGTCCACGCCCTGCCATGCGGTGGGCGTCACGTGCCGCTGCGGCATCCACAGCACGTCCGCCAGCGCCAGGGAGCCGTCACCGGCGGGCTCGTTGCCCACAGCCTTCATGAGCGCGTTGACCGCTGCGGCAGTGGCGCGCCCATAGGCGTCGGAGTCGGCCGGAGCCCCATAGCCGAGCCGGGCGAGTTCCGCGTTGAGCGCCTTCACGTCGGCGCCCCTGGCATTCGGGGCAAGGTCGCGGTACAGGGGCGTGGTCGTGTTGAGCGCCACAATGGTACGCCCGTTGACGGCCAGCGCGCCTTTGCCGGATTCCAGACCGCCCGCGGACAGGTCCTCGGTGACGGTACCGGACGTGTTGAGCAGCAGCTGGCGCTTGGCGGACACGGTGGGCACCACGCTCACCGATTGGCGGCCTTCGTAGGCCTGCACGGAGACGGGCGCGACGGTCACCTCCGCAGGTGCGGACAGCATGGCGGGCGCACGGTCCGGCAGCCACAACGCGCATGCCCCCGCGCTCGCCGCTGCCGCCGTGATCACGGCCAGCAGGAGCCATGTGACCGGTATGCGCCGTCCGTTCCCGCCGCGCACCGCCGCAGCGTTCTTCGCTGTCGTTCGTCTGCCGAATGCCATCGCGACCCCTTCCCGATCCGGCGTGACGGTCCGCGTCGGTCGACTTCGACCGGCCTTGGTACGCCGTTGGTGCCATCGTACGCACCATTGCCATGACCTTCGCCTGACCGTGCCGCACGCAGCTCTCCGCCACCGCGGCATCGCCCAGGGACGCCGCTCAGCGGTACGGCAGTATGAGCCGCACCGAACCGAGGTCCACCTCGAAATCGGCGAGCGGCACCTTGGCGAGGCGCGTGGTGGTGTTGGCCACCTGCAACGCCAGACGATGTCCGGCGCGCACGGTCCAGTCGCAGGCGAGCAGCGGGAACGCCACGTCCAGCCATTGCCCCACCGGCGCCGGCTCGAACCGTTCGAACGAATCCCGGTGCGCGAGCGCGATCCATCCGCGCGTCACCACGTGCTCCACCTCGTACGACCGCCGCGGCACCTTCACCTTGTACGTGGCCTTGTCCTGCGGGGTGGACCGGCCCACCGTGCGCGTCCGGTCAGAGATCTCCATCATGACGTGCGTATCCGCATCCACCTGCACGTAGTTGCCCTCACCGTACTCGATGAGGCTCGCGGCAAGATTCGTGTCCAGTTCGCTCACCGCCGCGGCCTCCGGGCCCGTGGCCGAGAGCCGCACGCGCAGGGCGATGCGCGGTTCGCCGGACAGGTGCATGTCGCGTTTCAGCGGTTCGGACACTGCGAGAAGCCGATCGTCGTGCGATTTGGCGGATTCGGCGCGCGGCACGAATTCCGCCACGCGGGCGCCCCTGAACCGGAACGGATCCGACGGTTCCGGCATGTCCGATAGTTCCGGCATGTCCGACGGTTCCGCAGGCTCCCCTGGTTCCGCAGACTCCCCCGGTTCCGCACACTGCACCGGATGCTCCGTAGCCTCCGTCTTCTTCACCGGCTCTTTCGCGCTCCTCGGTTCGCAACCCGCCTGTTCACAGCCCGCCGGTTCGACCACCGCCGGTTCACCGCCCGCCGCCGGCGCCACGGATGCCGTCTCCGGCTCCAGCGTCACCGTTCCCGGCACCGCACCGCCGCCCTGTCTGTCCTGAACGCGCCGCACGCCCGCGCGCCGCACAACCCATGCATGGTCCACCGTCCCCGGCACCGGCCAGGTCGGGTAGTCGTGCCATACGTCGTCCGGGTCGGTCACGGACACGGCCGGCTCACGGTCGATGCCGTTGTCCACGCCCAGCAGCCAGCGGTCGAACCAGCGGTGGATGGTCTCCACCCATGCGGCCTGACGGAAGTCGAACGGATCGTCGTGCGCATACTGATGCAGCCACATCTTGCGCGGCACGCCCGCCTTGCCGAGCAGATCCCAGAACGGGGCCACCTGATTCATCATCACGTTGAGGTCGTTCGTGCCGTGCACGATGAACACGCTCGCCTTGAACTTGTCCGCATTGAGCCGGTAGTTGCGTTCGCGCCAGAAATCGTTGGTGCAGCGATGCTCCTTGTCCGCCCCCGCCTTGAGCGCTTTGTATCCGTTGGAAGCCACCTCGAAGCGCTGCAGGAGCCCGTTCGCGGTGGATTGCAGCACCTCCGCGAAGTTGTAGGGCTCGTACCAGCCGCCGTCCGCGTCGTCGCCGTCAAGCAGGCAGCCATTCGGATGGTACCAGTCGTATTGGCTGGAGATGGCGGAGATCGGCACGATGGTCTTGAGGCCTTCCACGCCGGTGGCCGCCGCACCGATGGGCAGCGTACCGTCATACGACTGGCCGAGCATGCCCACCGCGCCGGTGGCCCAGTATGCCGTGGCGAGGTTCGAGTCGCTGCGGTCGTCGCGCGTCCAGTAGGCACGGGCACGGCCGTTGAGCCAGTCGACCACGGCCGTCACGGATGCGATGTCCCGTTTGCCGCCGATGTCGCAGAATCCTTGGGACAGCGCGGTTCCCGAACTTTCCGTGAGCAGCACCGCGTAGCCGCGCGGCACGAAGTAATTGCCGTAGAACAGGGGGAACGTGACGAGCGGGCTGTTCCACTTGTCGCCCTCGTGCAGGTAGGTCTTCTTCTCGCCGTGCCGCGGGTACAGCCCGTAGTAGGGACTCGGTTCCATGATCACCGGCACCCGACCGTCGCCATCCAGTTCGCGCGGGCGGATGATGTCCACGCGGATCAGGTCGTTCTTCCCGTCGTCGTCCCCGTCGAACGGCATTTCCACGTAGACGAACTGCCGGATCGCATCCTCGAACGAGAACATCTCCTCGCTGGTCCCGTCCGCACCGATGCGGAATGCTTGCTGCTGCGCCATTGCCCCTCCATCCGCCGCACTCGCCGCGGCTCCCGCCTTCCACACTACCCGCAATCCGCGGCCCGCGCCCGCCGCCCGGCATGTTCGGCCGGTGCATTTCCGCCCGGAATCATCCGATCGGTCCAACCTGCTTCCCTGTTTGCGCAGCTTGGACCGATCATGCGATTTTCGACCCCGAAACGGGCCTGATTTTCGTCCGATCGGTCCAACCTGCGCCGCAGGGCCCGCAGATTGGACCGATCGAGCAAGCGCTGGGGCACATTACCGGACTACGTAATGCGTACTTTCGATTCGTGTGGTTGTTTTTCCGGGATCCCTTCCATAGACCCATTGGAAAAACGCCGGAATGACGCAGGGTCTATCCGCCCCCTGTCCCAATTTCCACCGCACAAATCGGAAATGCAATTCCCGCGAGCGCCGTTTCCCCTCTCGCGCACCACGCATCGCGTAGATATAACGATTGACGCGCTACCGAATCCGCACCAGCGTAGGCAGCGACCTCGGGCTGACGGCACAGGCGGCCGCCATGGTCCCCACGTACAGCCCGCACAGGCCTCCCAGCACCGCCCGTACGCCCACGTCCGCGAACAAGGCCAGCGCATCCGCCACCGACCCGGCCGCCGGTGCGAGCATGAGCGCCAGCAATCCCGCGGCGGCGGCCGCTGCGGGCAGCGACCAGCCCAGGGCCACGCCGAGCATCTTCTCCGCCGTCTGCGCACGCGTGGCGCCGAACTGGCGCAGCATGGCCAGTTCCACGCGCCTCTGTATCACTGACGCCGCACCGACCGCCGCCGCCAGCAGCAATGCAGGAACGACGGCGAAGCGCGTGATGCGCGTGCGGTATTCCATCTCCCCCGGCGCGTTGCCCGCGAGCAGCGGGTTGAGTCTGGTGGGCGTGGGCATGGAGCCCATGCCGGGAATGCCCATGTCGTCCGCCTGGAAGACCACCGAGTTCAGGGCGTCGCGGATCTGCGTGGTCATGGGCCATGCGCGCACCCAGCAGGAGTCGAACATGGTGTCGTCCTCGGTGACGGGCACGGTCAGCAGGATGGCGGTCGAATACTGGGGCAGCCGCCCGTCGTTGGGCCAGTCGAACATGCCGGTGACGGCATGCGAGGCCCCGTCGGTGGTGACGATGGCCTCGCCCGTCCGCACGCCGAGCTGCTCGCCCACCTTGTTGGAGATCACGAATCCGTCGTCGCCGGTGACGCCCATCAACTGCCGAGCCCCGGCGGTGACCTCGTAGGACAGGTAAGGCGCGTCCGGCAGCGCGATGGGCGTAACGGCCCCCGCGCCGCGCATTGCCATGGCGCCTTCCACGCCGGAAATGGAGGTCAGCGCCGCGCAGTCCCGCCCACGGATGCCTCCCGGTGCGCTGATGGTAAGGATGTCGCCGCCGGATTGGCGGTAGGTCCATGCGGTGTCGGTGAGCTGGCGCACGTTGAGCGCGTCCGCCCCGCCGCACATGAGCAGGATCACCAGGAAGATGCACGCCCACATGCCGGGGTTGCCCACGCCGCAGGCCAGGTCCCGTCTGGCTTCCGCAAGCGGCCACCACCATGAGGCGTCGCGATGCCTGCCGCCCATCATGCCACCTCCTTCGCGTCCGCTCCGCCGCCCGGTCTCGCATCCGGCCCGGTCTCCGCCCCCGCGTCAGCCGGCTGCGCCTTCGCCAGGTCGACCACATCGTCGCAGGCGTCCCGCAGTTCCAGATCGTGCGTGGCCACCACGACCACGCATCCCAGCCCCGCAAGCCCACGGATGTGGGCGATGACCGTGCGCGCGCTGTTGCGGTCGAGCGACGCGGTCGGCTCGTCCACCAGCAGCAGGTCGCACCGGGTGGCGGCCGCCCGCGCGAGCATGAGCCGCTGCGCCTCTCCGCCGGACAGGCTGCCGTACGGATGGTCCTCCACGTCTCCCAGTCCGAACTGTTCCAGGATGCGCCGGGCCTCCGCGTTCGCCACGTTGCGCGGGGTGCCGCCCACGAGCATGGGGAGGGCCACGTGGTCGAGTACGCTGCGCTTGGCCACGCCGAGCGGCAGCTGCGGCACCCAGTTCATGCGGTTCACGTCGTGCCGTTCCACGCTGCCTTCCGTGGGCTGGAGCCATCCGGCGAGGATGGCGAGCAGGGTGGATTTGCCGGAGCCGGAGGGGCCGATGAGCGCGTGGATGCGCCCGGCCACAAGCGTGGCGTTGAGGTGGCGGAACAGGAAGTCGCCCGCCACGTAGGCGTGGCCGAGGTCGTGCAGCGTCACGCGCATGCCGTCCGGCGCCGGAGTGCCGCCCCCGGCCATCCCGGTCATGAGCAGCCTCCCGCATGGGGCGTGAGCCGCACGCTGCCGGAGGGGATGCCGCCGTCCGCGCCTTGGATGTAGGTGCGTCCGAGCATGGATCCCACGATGTTCACGTTCACCGCGCGGTCGCCGGCCGAACCGGCGGACGATCCGCCCACGTCGCCGGAGCCGGCCACCACGATGCACGCCTGCACGCCGCCCTGCGCATTCCCGCCGGCAGCGTTTCCGCCCATGGTGCCGATGGACGACGCGGGCACCACGCCCACGGTCACCGGATCCTTGAGCACCCACTGCACGGACACCTGCCGGGTGCCGTCCTGCATGGACGATGCGGTTTCGAAGGCGCGCGTGCGCGAGAACGCCGTCAGATCGCCCACGTCGCCCTGATCGTTGATGCCGATCGTCACGTTCCCGGACTGGATGACGCGTTCGCCGGCCACGGCGCCTGCCGGCAGGGATTGTGCCTTGGCGGAACTGGCCATGGCGGGCAGTTCGGCTATGGGCTGTCCCTGCCCCACCATCTGCCCCACGGGAGCGGGGCATGCGGAGACGGATACGCCGTCCGCGGCGAGCCATGCCACGTCGGACGTGTCGATCGTGGTGTAGTCCTTGGCGAGCATGATGCCCGCCTTGGCGGAGGCCTGCACGAACGCGGCGACGGTGGCTGCGGTCACGGTATCTCCGGCCACGTCCCCGGCACCGATGGCTTTAAGCGCGTTGTTGAGCCCGGTTACGTCGGAGCCCTTGTCCCCCGCCTTGAGGGGCCGCCAGAGCGGTTCGGCCGTGGCGAGCAGCAGTACGCCGGTGCCGTCTATGCTCATGAGCGACTGCCCGGATGCGAGCGTGGCGCCGGGCTTGCAGGAGGATGCGGTGACCATGCCGCTGCGCGGGGAGACGACCGGGGCCATGGAGACCTCCTCCGCGTTGATGGTGATGGATCGTCCGTCGTTCACCTGCTGGGTTTCGATGGCCATGGCCCCGTCCGCATTGGCTGGAGCCAGCACCTGCGGCGGGTGCGGGGCGAGCACAATCGCGGTGCCGCCCACGCCTACGAGCAGGCAGGCCACGGCCACGAGCGCCGTCATCTGCTTGCCGAGCACGAACCCTTTCCGCCCGGACCTGTTTGCCGCCGCAACCGGCTTGGGCTTGTCCGCCTTCTTCTTGCCGAACATGGTGACCGCCTCTCCGCGCGTCTTCGCGCTACCATCCCGTTATGGTTCCAGTGTACCCCGATGCCGTTGCTACGTCGCCGTTTTACCGCCTCCCGCCCGGATTCCGTCCGAAAGGAGGACAGGGAGGCGCTACGCTGCCGTTGCGCCTACTGCTTCAACGGAGAATCCGCGATGTTATGCAACGGATCAGCCTGACACGCCTTCCACACGCCATGCACCGAACTCGTCGAACGACGAGGATCACCCACCAAAGGAGGCCTATCCTCACGATTCAAACGCACATACTCCTCATACGACACCCCGGACTCCACCAACCCATGCTCCACAAGACACCGGAACGAATACGGCCCCAAATCAACATTATCCGGATTGGTCCAGATCATGTCGTAATAAACCACGATGACGTTGTACCCCGTATCCGCCCTACAGAAATCCACATTCTTTCTATCCTCCTGAGGGATCGCCCTAACACTGGTAGCTCCGATGCCGCCCCTCTCGCTGAACCAGTAGTCACGATTCACCTCATAGCCGAAACCCGCCATGCACGCCACCGCATTGCGCTCCAACTCGTTCACCTCATCCGCCGTGATCACACGATCAGCCAACACCGCATCCACCACGTCATGATTGCTGTGACGCAAATACTCCGCGGAATTCAGAATGCGATCCATATACGCCTGACTGACCTGCACCGAATGCGTATACTGCCCATACGTCGTCCGCATATTCGGCGGCACATACCCCGAAGGCAACCCACCATCCGAAGACGACACACCACCACAACCGGACAACACACCAGCCAACAACACCGCCACAACGGAAACAGCGGCACGCACACCCAATCTCCCGTTCATGACGATTCCTTCCCGGCCAACCGACCGCGCCCCCACAACAACCAGACACCATCGTTCGGCCACATTCCACGCGAAACCCGCCATCGGATCCCGTCACCACCAATGCTACCCAAGCCCACGCAACCCCCGCAAGCAGCCACCTTCCCAACCCGTGAGCAAAACCGAACAACCCGCCAGAAACGACTACGACTACCGCTTCAACGGCGAATCCGCAATGTTATGCAACGGATCGTCGGTGCACTTGTTCACCAGCAACGTCATCGGATCCCCGGAATCGCCGCCCTTAAGCAACGGCTCCGTGCTCCCCTGCAATCTCAGTCTTTCAAACTCCTCGTACGAATACTCCTTCATCAGTAAACCGTGATCCTTGTAGCACTGGTACCGGTATGGCTCAAGATCGACGTCATCTGGATTACGAAGAATGCCGTTGTAGTAATACACCAAAATCTGGTAGCCGGAGTCGATCTCGCACTCCTGTTCGTATTGGTTGTCGCCCTTCACCTTCGCAGCATTCCAAATATCAATGCCGGAACCTTCCGAAAACCAATAATCGACATTCACCGTCAATCCGTGCCGCGCATAGCATCCCACCACCTGTCTTTCCAATGCGTTCATCTCCTCGGAGGTAATGGCCCCATCGGCCAATACCTGCTCCACCGCACCGGCACTATCCACGTATGCGTTATCCAGACCGACCTCAATTTTTTCCCGCCACGCCGGAGTCACCATTACGGAAGAGTCATATTGGCCATATCCATCCCGCGCCCCCATAGGCCTGCTACCCACGTTGCTCGGCGACAGCGCATCACCGGCACACCCGCCTAATAATGCGACAGCAACCAAGCCGACAATTGAGCCATGGCGAATAGTATTGCGCATAGCAACTCTCCTATTGCAAAGTGTCCCCTCTGCCGATGAGAGAACACTTTGCCGTAAATTAGCCGAGAACCTGAGTTCCCCAATCACTGATCAAGGGCAATACATCCTTATCCGCGTAATGGCACGAGCCGCCGACAGATGGGATTTTAGGAGGACTGTAGTCACGGTTTATCCTGACACACTGACCATCTGACGCTTCACTAGGACTAACATAATATGGTCCTCTATAGGTCCATGATCCGATAACGAACCAATGTTTGATGCCACCGTCGCACGTGTAGTTGATCGCGTACCGGTGATCGCCCACCGGCGGCGGAGTATTCACCTGATAATAATCGCAGCCCGCCAGCGCGCGACTGCCGTACCGGCCACTCAACGACACCACGCCGGAACGACCCGCAGGAACCTGAGCCGCCGACGCACCAACAGCCAGCACGCCGCCCAGCGACGCCACCGTCAACGCCACGGCAACCGCACCGGCGGCACGCACACCCAATTTCCCATTCATGACGATTCCCTCCCGGCCAACCGACATGTCCCCACATAACAACCAGACACCATCGTTCGGCCACATTCCCGCGGAACCCGCCATCGGATCCCGTCACCTCAATTTTACCCAAGCCCGCACAACCCCCGCAAGCAGCCAACTTCCCAACCCGTGAAGGCAAACCAAGCAGCCCCCACAATGGAAACCCCGGCAGCCACGGCGACCCCGGCAGCATAAGAACGCCGATTGACGGAAACCCACAACGCATTACAATGTTATTACAGAAGCAATACAGTCAGGGGGATTCCATGAACACCGCCACCATCAGCTTCAGAACGGACCCGCAAATCAAAAAAAAGGCGCAGCAACTCTACGCATCCATGGGCATGGACCTGTCCACCGCCCTGAACGTCTTCCTCCGCCAATCCCTCGTGGAAGGCGGCATACCGTTCAAAATCACCCAGGACCGAGCGGAAAACATCGAGGCCCGCCGCCAAGCCGACGAACGCGACGGAAAGACATTCTCCTCGGCCGACGACCTGATGCGAGACCTGCTCGATGCTTAGAACGATCTTCCGCACCAGCCAGTTCAAACGGGACTTCAAGGCACTGCTGAAGAAACACTACGATCCCGAGAAGATGCACAGGGCGATCGACGCGCTGATGTCCCAGAACCGTGACCTGCTCTCCACAAAATACCGAGACCACGCCCTGACGAACAATTGGAAGGGATACCGGGAAATCCACCTGGAAGGCGACTGGCTGCTGATCTACCGCATCGACGGAGACGAACTGCAACTGGTGCTCGTCAGAACGGGATCGCACGACCAGCTCTACTGAACCGTCTCGGAGACGACACCCCGCACGACCGGCCCATCGGCCAACCCGACCCACGCCACGGTCAAACGGCAAAGCCGCACGGGTCTACCGAGCCAGCGGAGAATCCGCGATGTTATGCAACGGGTCCGAGACGCACATTTCCCAATCCTGATGCTTCGAGCTATCCGAACGCGCGGGGTCGCCCACCAACGGGTTACCTCCCTGCTCGCCGATCCGCCTGAATTCGTCATAGGCAAGGCCTGCGTCAACCAATCCATGCTCTCGGAAGCATTGGAACACATATGGATCCAAATCGATGTCATCGGGGTTTCGGCTCGCCTGATTGTAGTAATAGACCAATATGCCGTACCCCGTCCTGGATTCGCATTGCCTGATCGCATCCTGCACGCGTTCGTCGCCGGCAGGCATCGTCGCCGCGTTGCTGGCCGCAAATCCGCCGTCCTTGGCAAGCCAGTAATCCACATTGACCTCATAGCCACAATCGGAGAAGCACCCGACCATCTGACGTTCCACGTCGTTCATCTCCCCCGGGTCGATGATGCCGTCCGCAAGCACTTGCTCGATGACGTCTTTCCCCGAGGAATCATGGTCCAAAGCTCCTGCAATCTGCTTTCTGTAGGAAGCGTTGATCGGGACCGATTCCGCATACTGCGCATACCCCGAACGCATATTGTCCAGCATCCCGTCGTCGCCCTTCCCAGTTTCAGCCGGTCCCCCGCATCCGCTCAGCAGCACGACGACCGACAACAACCACCCTAGACGCTTCATCGCCAACCCCTTACCCAATAGCATTCCCCCGGCAACACCTACACGGCGAGAAGGGCGAATCCGGCTTGACGCCGCCGTTGATACAACGGACATCGATGACTGGCACATGACTCCATCGCAGGCCCCATCCGCAGAAACATCCCCCGAAGATCTGCCACTATGCCCGGCACCGCTCAGTCTCGACATGCCGCACCCCCTACTTCTTCAACGGCGAATCAGAAATGTTATGCAACGGATCAGCCTGGCACGCCTTCCACACGCCATGCACTGAACTCGTCGAACGACGAGGATCACCAATTAACGGCGGCCTGTCCTCACGATTCAAACGCACGTACTCTTCATACGACACCCCGGACTCCACCAACCCATGCTCCACAAGACACCGGAACGAATACGGATCCAAATCAACATTGTCCGGATTGGTCCAGATCATGTCGTAATAAACCACGATGACGTTGTACCCCGTATCCGCCCTACAGAAATCCACATTCTTCTCGCTCTCGGCCGGAATGGCATGAATGTTAAACGCCCCGATGCCGCCCCTCTCGCTGAACCAGTAGTCACGATTCACCTCATAGCCGAAACCCGCCATGCACGCCACCGCATTGCGCTCCAACTCGTTCACCTCATCCGCCGTGATCACACGATCAGCCAACACCGCATCCACCACGTCATGATTGCTGTGACGCAAATACTCCGCGGAATTCAGAATGCGATCCATATACGCCTGACTGACCTGCACCGAATGCGTATACTGCCCATACGTCGTCCGCATATTCGGCGGCACATACCCCGAAGGCAACCCACCATCCGAAGACGACACACCACCACAACCGGACAACACACCAGCCAACAACACCGCCACAACGGAAACAGCGGCACGCACACCCAATCTCCCGTTCATGACGATTCCTTCCCGGCCAACCGACCGCGCCCCCACAACAACCAGACACCATCGTTCGGCCACATTCCACGCGAAACCCGCCATCGGATCCCGTCACCACCAATGCTACCCAAGCCCACGCAACCCCCGCAAGCAGCTAACTTCCCAACCCGTGAAGGCAAACAGCCCGTCCGAAAGGACGACCGCGACGCACCGTCGCACCTACTGCTTCAACGGCGAATCCGCAATGTTATGCAACGGATCCGAGGCACATGCATACCAAACGTCATGCATGGAACTGCCGGAACGGGACGGGTCCCCAATCAGCGGATTCTTTCCCTGATCGCCCATTTTCCGAAACTCGTCATAGGTCAATGACGGACTGACCAAACCATGCTCCCGGAAGCATTGGAAGACGTACGGATCCAAATCTATGTTATCGGGATTGTGCAAAGCTCGATAGTAGTAGTTGACGAGCAAGTTATACCCCGTAGCGCTTTCGCATTGGCGCATGGCGGTCTGAACCTGCTCACTTTCTGCAGGCATCGTCGAGGCTTTGCTCGCCGCCAAACCACCGTCCTTTGCCAGCCAGTAATCAACATTGATCCTATATCCGTATTCCGCGAAGCAACCAACCATCGTCCGTTCCACAACATTCATCTCATCGGCGGTGATGACGTCATCGGCGAGTATCCGCCGAACCACATCCTGACCATCACCATTGCGCTGTAGATATCCGTTAATTTGATCCATATAGGCTGCATTGACAGGAACCGAATCGGTGTATTGCGCATACTCTGATCTCATGTTGTTCAGCAGCGGATCAGCATCGGCACTATTGGAGTCCTGCGGCGTTCCGCAGGCACCGCAGCACAGCACCAAAGCCGCAACAGCGCACATTATCCTTCTCATACGCATCACTGCTCCTAGCGTTGGACTGATAATCAGCTATAGCACTGATCATCAGTCCAAACACTCTAGAAATTGTCAAAAATCATTACCCCAGTCATTGATGGCAACTTTCAAATCGCCATCAACGTTCACGCAGCTACCGCCGATGGATGGAACACGCTTATAGGTATAATTATAATTCACGAATGTGTCGCACCAGCTATCAGATGCGCTCGCTGGATAGACTCGATATTGTTGTCCGCGGAAATAATAGTCGCTGCCAATTCGTACCCAATGCCTAAGGCCTTGATCGCACGTGTTATTGATCGCGAATCGGTGATCGCCCACCGGCGGAGGCGTATCCACCTGATAGAAGTCGCAGCCCGCCAGCGCGCGACTGCCGTACCGGCCGCTCAACGACACCACGCCGGAACGACCCGCAGGAGTCTGAGCCGCCGACGCACCAACAGCCAGCACGCCGCCCAGCGACGCCACCGTCAACGCCACGGCAACCGCACCGGCGGCACGCACACCCAATTTCCCATTCATGACGATTCCCTCCCGGCCAACCGACATGTCCCCACAACAACCAGACACCATCGTTCGGCCACATTCCCGCGGAACCCGCCATCGGATCCCGTCACCACCAATGCTACCCAAGCCCACGCAACCCCCGCAAGCAGCCACCTTCCCAACCCGTGAGCAAAACCGAACAACCCGCCAGAAACGACTACGACTACCGCTTCAACGGCGAATCAGCAATGTTACGCAACGGATCATCCCAGCACGAGTCCCACACGCCATGCACGGAACTCGTCGAACGCGTCGGGTCGCCGATCAACGGTTCCCTGTCCTCCCTGCGCAGGCGCATATACTCGTCATACGACACCGAAGAATCCACCAAGCCATGCTCACGGAAGCACTGGAACACATACGGCATCAGATCGATGTCATCCGGGTTGCGCCTTATTCGGTAGTAATAGCTGGCCAAGGTACCGTACCCGGTATCCGACTCGCAGGAATCCACGTTCTTCATGTCTTCGATCGGGATGGAGTGGACATTACCCGCGCCGATGCCCCCGGACTCGCTGAACCAGTAGTCACGGTTCACCTGATAGCCGAAACCCGCCATGCACGCCACGACGTTGCGCTCCAACTCGTTCATCTCATCCGCCGTGATCACACGGTCCGAGAGCACCGCATCCACCACGTCATGACTGCTATGGAAACGGTAGGATGCGGAATTGAGAATCTGGTCCATATACGATTGGTTGACCTGCACGGAATCCGAATACTGCGCATACGTCGTCCGCATGTTCGCCGGCACATACCCCGAAGGCAACCCACCATCCGAAGACACCCCCGAACCACCACAACCGGACAACACACCAACCAACAACACCGCCACAACGGAAACAGCGGCACCGCTCAGTCTCGACATGCCGCACCCCCTACTTCTTCAACGGCGAATCCGCGATGTTATGCAACGGGTCCGCCTGACACGCCTTCCACACGCCATGCACCGAACTCGTCGAACGACGCGGATCACCAATTAACGGCGGCCTATCCTGCTTGTCCAACTCCACATACTCCCCATACGACACCCCGGACTCCACCAACCCATGCTCCACAAGACACCGGAACCGATACGGCCCCAAATCAACATTGTCCGGATTGTACAAGGCCTCAAAGTAGTACACAGCAAGTATGGAGTAGCCTGTATCCAGTTCGCAGGAATCCACGCTATTCATGTCTTCGATCGGGATAGAGCGGGCATTACCCGCACCAATGCCACCGGACTCACTGAACCAGTAGTCGCGGTTCACCTCATAGCCGAAACCCGCCATGCACGCCACGACGTTGCGCTCCAGCTCGTTCATCTCATCCGCCGTGATCACACGATCGGCAAGCACCGCATCGATGGCATCACTGTTGCCACGCCGATATTCAACGGAATCCAGAATCTGACCCATATACGATTGGTTGACCTGCACGGAATCCGAATACTGCGCATACGTCGTCCGCATATTCGGCGGCACATACCCCGAAGGCAACCCACCATCCGAAGACGACACACCACCACAACCGGACAACACACCAACCAACACCACCGCCACAACGGAAACAACGGCACGCACACCCAATCTCCCGTTCATGACGATTCCCTCCCGGCCAACCGACCGCGCCCCCACAACAACCAGACACCATCGTTCGGCCACGCTCCACGCGAAACCCGCCATCGGATCCCGTCACCGACAATTGTATCCAAGCCCGCGCAACCCCCGCAAGCAGCCACCTTCCCAACCCGTGAAGGGCTTTCCCACGCAACCGGGCTGTTACGACCGCACTGTGCCGCAGCCGGCCAGAATACGGGCTGAATGTCGCGAAATTCCGGATTCCAAGCGTCAAATGATCGCTCCAGCGATAGATTCGCGCTTAGAATTGCAGATTTCGCCACATCCAGCCCGTATTTTCCTCCGGGAGAAGAGTACAGCGCAGGGAAAGGCGCACTCCCTCTCGACCCGCCTGCCGGCCGACCGGCCGGAAACCGCAACGACGGCCCGACATCCGCCATCCCGCCCGCATACCCCCGAGCCGCCAGACCTTCCGCTTCCGTGAGGGACCGGGCCGATGCCGGAAAACCGGCCAACTATACTGGGGCCTTGGAATTACGAAGGCGCTCAGAGGGGGAGCCTTTGCGTCACACGGAGGTTAAGCGATGAATGGAACCGGCAGTACCGGGGCGTTCACGGTGGGCATAGCGGACAACGACGCGTTGTCGCTGCGCTCACTGGAACGCATCATCGCGGAACGCATTCCGGAAGCGGCTGTGCTCTGGACCGTGCAGGATGGCGCGCAGTCGGTCATCTACGCCACGAACCGCACCACCCAGCCGGACGTGATGATGGTGGACATGTCCATGGAAAGCATGCCGGGACTGACCATCTGCCGCCGCGTGCGCCGTGCCACCAACGAGGTGCCGCTGCTCGCCATCACCTCCTTCACTCTGGACCTTTACGCGGAGGACGCCGGCCGTTGCGGCGCGCAGGGCATCGCCAGCAAGAACGACGAGAACGATCTCGTCCGCGGCCTGAACGCCGTGGTGGACGGCGGCACATACGGAGACGGCGGCTTCGAAACCGCCGCGATGGCCCACTACCGGCTCGAATACGAACCCGCCACCCTGAGGGATACGCTCACCACGCGCGAGACGCAGACCATGGACCTTCTGGCCGAGGGACTCGACGACGAAGTGATCGCCAAACGCCTCCAGATCGGGCGGGACACCGTGCGCAAGCATCTGCAGACCGCCATGCACAAGCTCGGCGTGAACACCCGGTGGCAGGCTCTGTTGCGGTGGAGCGGCAGTGAAAAGGACGGACGGCGCTATGTGCTCTGAGGAGGACTGCTCCGAGGAAGCCGAAGCGTCGCACCAGCGATCGCATCCGCAGCAGCAGCCGGAGGACCAACGAACGGAAGCACAGCTGCCGGATTCCGACCAGCTGCGCCGGGCCAAGCTTGCCGCCTATCTGCACGACGAGGTGAGCGGCCCCCTGTCTCTCGCGGCACGCGAAGCGCAACGGCAGATCCGTCTCGCAGACGCACAAAGCGCCGCCGATGCCGGAGACGCCGCATCCCAGACCCGCACCGCCCCCTCCCCTGCAATCACGGACGACCAGCGCACGGCATGGAAGGCCGTCAACGCGGACGTGACCCGCGCGCTGCGCAATCTGCACCGCCTCGTGGCCGGTCTGCTCGACGCAAATCGTGACCGCAACGCCTCCGCCGCGCCGTCAGCCTCCGCCGAGGCGTTCGTAGGCGAGCTGCAGCGGGCCGTCGAACGGGAACGGGCGCGTCTTGCCGATCTGGGCTTTACCGGCAAGACCAGCGTGACCGGACGGCTCGTCCACGCCCCGAACGCGGCCACCGGCGAGGAAACCCTGGCGCTCGTGCACGAACTGTGCATCAACGTGAACAAGCACTGTACCTCCGCGGACAGCGTCTACGAACTGTCCGTGCATTGCGCCGGCGACCGCATCGAGATCAGCGAACTGTGCCAGTGGACGGCACCCCGCCGCGAGACCGACGCCCCGGAAGTGGGCGGCCAGGGACTCAGCGCGCACCGGCTCATCATCCGGCATATCGGCGGCGAGCTCGTCTGGCATTCCGGCCAATGGCAGTGGAACTGCTACGCGCGCATCCCTATCTTCACGGAAACGGAAGATGGTGCCTTGCAGGAAACCTCTATCAAGCGCTACCGTTGATTTCGGTAGGGCTTCATCGTGGAAGTCCGATCGCATCCGGTTTCACCGGCATGCAATTGGGGAGTCAAGGTCGTTTTGCCGTGTTGGCGGCCTTGGTTATGTCTATCGTTCGTCGATCGGCACGTAATCGCGCAGCGTGGCCCCCGTGTACACCTGCCGCGGACGGCCGATGCGCGTGGCGGGGTCCGCCAGCATCTCGCGGTACTGGGCGATCCACCCGGGAATGCGGCCCAGTGCGAACAGCGTGGTGAACATGGCCGGGTCGAAGCCGATCGCCCGGTAGATGAGTCCCGTGTAGAAATCCACGTTCGGGTACAGGTTGCGGGACACGAAGTAGTCGTCGTGCAGGGCAATCGCCTCGAGCTCCTTGGCCACGTCGAACAGGGCGCGCTCGTCGCTCGGCAGCTTGGATGTGTCCTCGCGCTCCATGATCTGGTCCATGTACTTGCGGGCGATGGCGGCACGCGGATCGTACGATTTGTACACGCGATGTCCCAGACCGGAGATGCGCGTGCCGTTCGCCTTGGCGTCCTCCACGAACTGCCTGACGCTCTTGCCCGAGTCGCGGATCGCCTTGAGCTGGCGGAGCACCGCCTCGTTCGCGCCACCGTGCAGCGGGCCGGACAGCGCATTGATGCCGGCCGCGACCGCCGAATACAGGTTCGCGTGCGCGGATCCGGCGATGCGCACCACCGAGGTGGAGCAGTTCTGCTCATGGTCGGCGTGGATGATGAGCAGGCGGCCCAGCGCATGCACGTACAGCGGATCCGACTCGAACGGCTCGTACGGCACGGCGAAGCACATGCGCAGGAAGTCGTCCACGTAGCCGCGCGCGTAGTCCGGGTACAGCATCGGCTCGTCGCGCCGACGGCGGAAGATGTAGCTCACGATGGTGCGCACCTTCGCCATGATGATCGTGGCCGCCTCGTCCAGCTGGTCCGAGTCCTCGATGTCCGTGGTGTCCGGGTAGAACGTGGCGAGCGCATTCACGGCGGAGGCGAGCACGCTCATGGGGTGCGCGGTGCGCGGGAACGAACCCATGAAGGTACGGAAGTCCTCCCCCACCATCGTGCGGTGGTTGATGTCCCGCACGAACGTGTCGAACTCGGAGCGCGTGGGCAGCTCGCCGTAGCGCAGCAGCCACGCCACCTCAAGGAAGTCGGACTGGTCGCACAGCTGCTCGATGGGGTATCCACGGTAGCGCAGGATGGAATGCTGGCCGTCGATGTACGTGATCTTGGATTCGCACTGGGCGGTCGTCAGGAACCCCGGGTCGAGCGTCACCCATCCGTCGTTGCGCAGCGTGGAGACGACGATGCCGTCCGGACCCGCCGTGGCCTTCACCACCGGCAGATTGAAGCTGCTCGAATCCACGTCAAGCTTGGCAGTCGCCATTGCCACCCCTTTCGATTTTTGGTGGTGCCCACCATAGCAACCGTCCGTGAACCATCGTGTTTCGTGACTGAAATGCGGGCACGGCGGCGCGATGATGTCTGATAGCGCGGCATATGCGTCAATGCCTTGTGCAATATGCGGATAGCCAGCCGGCAGGGCACCGACTGGCTATCTTGGCTTGGATTGGCTTGATTTGGTCTGTTAGGCGACTAGTCGCGGACCGTCAGGATTTCCGGCCCGTTCTCGGTGATGGCGATGGTGTGCTCGGTGTGCGCGCCGCGGGAGCCGTCGGAGGAACGCAGGGTCCAGCCGTCCTTGGGATCCTGGTAGATCTCGTCGGTGGTCTTGAGGAACCACGGCTCGATGGCGATCACCAGACCGGGACGCAGCTTGTAGCCGTGGTGGGCGCGGCCGTCGTTCGCCACGTGCGGGTCGCCGTGCATGACGTGGCCCACGCCGTGCCCGCCGAACTCCAGATTGATCGGATAGCCGTATTCGCGGGCGATATCTCCGATGGTGGAGGACACGTCACCCAGACGGTTGCCAGGCTGTGCCACGTCGATGGCGGCGGCGAGCGCCTCCTCGGTGCATTTGATGAGGCGCAGGTCGTCCGGATCAGGGTCCTTGCCGACCACGAAGCTGATGGCGGAGTCGCCCACCCAGCCGTCCACGCTGATCGCCAGATCGAGGCTGACGAGGTCGCCGTCCTTGAGGTTGTAGTCGTAGGGCACGCCGTGGAGCACGGCATCGTTGACGGAGGTGCAGATGTAGTGGGCGAACGGGCCGGTGCCGAAGTCCGGCGCGTAGTCCACGTAGCAGGATTCGGCGCCCTTGCGGTCGACGATCTTCTTGTGCACGTACTCGTCGATCTCCAGCAGGTTGGTGCCGACCGTGGTCATGCCGCGCAGTTCGCGCAGGATGCTGCCGACGAAACGGCCGGCGGGCTTCATCTCTTCGATTTCCCGAGGGGTCTTGAGTTCAATCATGAGTTTCTTTCTACCGAACATGGTTCTCAGTTAACTCCCTAGCCTAGCGCGCACGCCCAACAACCGTCGCGGCGGCCGTGCGCTCAGCGGGCTTTGGGCGTGCGGCCGAACTTGAAGGCACGTACGAGCGCCGTGACGCCCATGACCGCCAGCGAGCATCCGGCGAAGATGACCAGGAACACCGTGGACTGCATGGGTGTGACGAGCAGCACGAATCCGGCGAACACGGAGATGAGCCCGTACGCCACCGCCCACCCGGAGGAGGGGACGCGCCACGATTCCGCCAGGCTCACCACGCCTTCCATGATCCAGCTGATGCCGACGATCGAGGTGATGAGCATGAGCAGCGTGGAGGCGGACAACGCGGTGTTCTTGAGCATCACCACGCCGCCGATGGTCAGCAGCACGCCCACGACCACGTCGAGCACGCGCCAGCCTGCCGGGACGCCCTGCACGGCGAACGCGGTGACCGCGCGCACGATGCCGGAGATGACGAAGTAGATGGCGAGCGCCACGGTGGCGACCACCAGCGTCGGACCCGGCCACACCAGCAGCGCGATGCCGATGAGGAGAGCGGCCACGCCGACCACCGCATAGACGGCGCGGATCCAGTTCTTGGCCTGCTGCGGCAGATGTTCCTCGATGAGTTTGAACGGATCGAAGTCGGTGCGGGAGAATTCGGCGTACCAGCCGCTGCGCGGATCCTGCCCGGGCTGCTGACGGGGCGTGTAGGCGTAGGGCTGGCCGTACTGCGGACCGGCTTGGCCGGACTGACCCTGAGTCTGCTGACCGTGCTGCTGCTGACCCGGCTGGCCCTGCTGGCCTGCGTACGGGCCTTGCTGCGCGTTCTGCCGCGAACCCGACTGTCCGGAGTACGGGCCGTAGGCGTAAGAACCGGACGCATACGGCCCTGATGTGTACGGACCGTAGGAATTCGGCTGACCGTACTGGGGACCGGTCTGATTCTGGCCGTAGTACTGTTGACTCGGCTGACCACCGTTCGGCTGACCGTAGTTCGGCTGACCGTTGGTACCGTAGTAGCCGTACGGTCCGTACTGGCCGTACGGGTTCTGGCCGTTCGGGACGCCGCCGTTCGGGACGCCGTTCGAGTTGCCCATGCCCGGCTGTCCCGGAGCGCCAGTCGGCTGCTGGTTCACGTAGTTCGCGCCGAATCCGTTGGGATTCTCCACGTAGGGCATCTGCGGGCCGGGCGCCGAATCGTCCTGCGGCATCGATCCGGCCGCCTGACCGGACTGACCGCTCCCTGCAGATTGACCGTCCGTCTCGGTCTGACCGTTCATCGGAGGCCGGCCGTCCTCCCTGGGCGATCCCTCCCCGGCACCCGGCTGGCCGCCCGCTTCGTTCGCGTCGGCCGCGCCGGCCACGCCGTTCATGCCGTTCTTGCCGTCCGCATCGCTCATGCCATTGTTGAAGTCGGTCATTGCAACTCCTTGGTTCGTATCATCCTGCCGGCGGGACGGTCTTCTGCCGTTCCGTTCCGCCTGTTGCTTCCATGCATATGAGCGGTTCTTGGGAGTTTGCTCAAAGTCTCAACGACGAACAACACATTGTCTATTTAAGGCTCATCCCGAACTTCACGCACACTCGTCCAATCCCGATCGGGCACCCGACCGTGTCGCCGAACGCGGCTAGGCTGGGGTCATGACCAACGCATTGACCTCGGGCCTCGACCCGGCATCCTTCTCCTCCGTCACCAAGCCTTCCGACGACCTGTTCCGCTACGTGAACGGCCCGTGGATCGACACCTACCGTCTTCCGGACGACCGCTCCCGCTTCGGTTCCTTCGACAAACTCGCCGAAGACGCGGAAAATCAGGTGCGCGACATCCTCGAAGAGGACGACTGCCCGGCCGTGAAGTCCGCCGCACTCTACCGGAGCTTCCTTGACGTGGACGCCATCGAAGAAGCCGGCATCGAACCGATCCGCGCCGATCTCGACGCGATCGACGGCGCCAGGGACAAGGCCGCGCTCACCCGCGTGCTCGGTTCCATCAACCCCACCGGCGGCCCGGACCTGTTCGGCCTGTATGTCTTCGGCGATCCGGGCGATCCGGACGTCAACGTCGCCCACCTCGAGCAGGCCGGTCTGGGTCTGCCGGACGAGGCGTACTACCGCGACGAGCATTACGCCCCCGTGCGCGAAGCCTACGTGGCCATGGTCGCCAAGCAGCTGGTCAACGCCGGTTACGCCACCGACGACGCCGAAGCCGACACGCAGGCCAAGCGCTATCTCGAAGTGGAGACCCGCATCGCCGCCAATCACTGGGACAACGTCGCCACCCGCGACTCCGTGAAGACCTACAACCCCACCGAGTTCAGCAAGCTCGCGGAGACGCTCTCCCGCTTCGATATTGTCTCGTGGATCGACGCCTGGCAGGCCGCCTACGACGCGACCAGCGCCGCCAAGGCCCGCCCCATCGACCTCAAGTCCGTGTTCGCCAAGGTGATCGTACACGAGCCGAGCTTCCTGACCGGACTCGACGCCTTCTGGGACGCCGCCGATCTCGACGACCTCAAGCTGTGGGCCCGCGTGCACACGATCATCGGCGCCGCCTCCGGCCTGTCGAAGCAGTTCGACGAGACGAACTTCGACTTCTACGGCAAGGTGCTCTCCGGCGCCAAGGCCCAGCGCGACCGTTGGAAGCGCGCCGTGAGCCTGGTCAACGGCACCTGCGGCGAGGACGTGGGCCGCGAATACGTGAAGCGTCACTTCCCGGAAAGCTCCAAGCAGCGCATGGAACAGCTCGTCGCCAACCTCATCAACGCCTACCGCGTCTCAATCTCCAACTCCGACTGGCTCGGCGAGGCCACCAAGGCCAAGGCGCTGGAGAAGCTGTCCAAGTTCACGCCCAAGATCGGCTACACCAACCATTGGCGCGACTACACCGCCCTCGACGTGCACGCGGACGCCCCCTACGCGGACAACGCGAAGGCCGCCGCCCTGTACGAGACCGGCTACCAGCTCGCCAAGGTGGGCAAGCCCGTCGACAAGGACGAATGGCTCATGAACCCGCAGACCGTGAACGCGTACTACGAACCCACCATGAACGTGATCGTGTTCCCGGCCGCCATCCTCCAGCCCCCGTTCTTCAACCCCCAGGCCGACGACGCCGCGAACTACGGCGGCATCGGCGCGGTCATCGGCCACGAGATCGGCCACGGGTTCGACGACCAGGGTTCGCAGTACGACGGCGACGGCAAGCTCCACAACTGGTGGACCGACGAGGATCGCAACAACTTCGAAGCCCGCACCCACGCGCTCATCGAACAGTACAACGCCTTCGTGCCCGTGCAGCTCCAGGCCAAGTACGCGGACGACCCGAGCAAGGCGCCGCACGTCAACGGCGCACTCACCATCGGCGAGAACATCGGCGACCTCGGCGGCGTGAACATCGCACTCAAGGCCTACGCCTTCGCGCTCGATCCGAGCAGCGCCGAATCCGGCACCCCGGAGGCCATCAAGGCCGCGCTCGCCAAGGCCCCCGAGATGGACGGATTCACTGGTCTGCAGCGCTTCTTCCTGAGCTACGCCTCCATCTGGCGTACCAAGAACCGCGACGAGCTGGCCGAGCAGTATCTGCAGATCGATCCTCACTCCCCCGCCGAATGCCGCACCAACGGCATCGTGAGGAACGTGGACCTATTCGCCGAGGCATTCGACGTGAAGCCCGGCGACGGCATGTGGCTGGATCCGTCCGAGCGCGTGCGCATCTGGTAAAGCGCCCGGTGACGCATCCGGTATAGACGGGTCCTGCGAACGAGCTCCTCGAGGCCGATCCCCTTCTCATGGTCGGCCCGAGGGCTCTGGCTATGGGCGATGTCACTGTTCAACGCCGCACGGTTCATGGTTCCGCTCCTTTCAGAATGGAACTTCGGAATCGTCGCCGTTCGTCACGGTGAAATCGTCCACGTCATGATGGTCGGCGGGCGGCTGCGCTCCGCCTTCGACCGGTGCTTGCGGCGGATTGACGACCGACAGGTCCGTTTGCCCGCCCGTTTGGTAGTTCGTCTGCTGCGCCCCTTGCATAGGTTGTTCCGACGATGCCGATGCAACGGAGGCCGTCTCCTGCCTATTCATGTCCGGATCCGGTGACGGCTGTCCGAATGACTGGGTGGTCATGAACCGTTCCGACTGCGATTGCAACGGCGGCTGCCCGGCAGGGCTCACGTTCATTTGCGCATTGGTCTGTGCATACGGGTCAACGCCGACCGCCTGCTGCATCAGCTGCTGACCGCCCTGTCCAATCTGACCGGGTTGACCAGGCCGGCCGCCGTTCTGCGCTCCGCCTGCCAGCCCGTCGGCCGGAGACACCTGCGCTGTTTGCGCCTGTCCCGACGCCCCTTGCCCCTGTGCCGCCATGCCGTCCTTCTGGTAGACGACTCGGGTGAACGTAGTGCTGCCGGTGTTGAGATCATGCCCGATGTTGGTCGCATTGATCACGACGTTGCTCTGCTGTCTGCCGTTCTGATCCGTCCACGTTTCGGTGCCGAGCTGGCCGGTCACGATCACCGGCTCGCCCTTATGGATCGAACTGAGCACATTCAGAGCCAGAGCACGGTACGCCTTGACCTTGAGCCACGTGGTGGGAAGATCCACCCAATTGCCGGTTTTCTGGTCGTGGTAGCTGCGTGTGGTGCCCATGTTGAACACGCTGATGGGCGTCTCCGTCTGCCCCACACGTTTGGGAGCGCCTCCCACGTACCCGTTGACGGTGATGATGCCTTGCTGCGCTGCCATGACGTTTCCTTTCCTTCGTACGATTGGCTGTGCTGTGCCGTTGGCCCGCGACAGACCGCGACGCCTCTGCAGGAGTCTCGACGAGGAGAGAAGCTTGAGGGATTGGGTTGATCTTCTCGTCGGCCTTCCGGCGCCGCGACCAGCGCGGTGATTCCACTGTGCCGCATCGCGTCGGTCCCGCTCAAGCCGAACGGGCCTGTGTGCACGGACGTACCCCCCGGTCTCGCATCCTCGGGCGTGTCGATGCCGTCACGGTGGATAACACCCTGCACAACACCCACGTTCGTGCACACAGGCCCGTTCGGCTTTACTTTTTCCGCCGTTGTCCTCTAGCGTCGAAGGCATGGTCACTCTGGAATCGTTCTCTCTGGAATCGCTCACCGAGGCGAAACGCCGCCGCTTCGCCATCTGCGACGCCCTGCAGCGCCGCACCGGCCGCCAGCTCGTCTTCGCCCGCTCCGACGCGCTGGAACTCCTTGCCGTGGAGCAGCCCATCGAACCGGACTGCGAACGGCTTCGCACGGAGGTCGACGTCGTCGTGGACAGCCGTTCCAAACGCTCGAAGCTCAACGGCGTCCGAACGCTGGTGTGGAACGGCAACATTGTCTCCACGCCGGTCGGGCGCAACGTGGAATGTCTGGATGCGGTGAGCACCTGGGCGCACTACGCCGGCATACTGTCGCTGGAGGAGCTCATCGTGCTCGCAGACTCCATGATGCGCCGGGATCAGCGTCTGGCGAGAGCGGAGCCGGAGGACTTCCGGGCCTATCTGGACCATGCCGGGCAATTCCTCGGCGTGCGCAACTGCAAACGCGCCCTCGCCCTGATGCGCCCGAGCACCGACTCCTCTCAGGAAACGCGCACCAGACTGACCCTGCTGCGCTACGGCTTGCCCGAACCCGACGTGAACCACCCGGTACGCATTGGCGGCGGGCGCACCGTCTGGCTCGACATGGCCTATGGGGAGCTGCGCATCGCCATCGAGTACGACGGCGGCTACCACCGGTTCAGCGGAGAGCAGGTGCTGCGCGACGACGCCCGCAGACGAGCGCTGGAGGCCCTCGGATGGATTTACGTCAAGGTCACCAAACTGGATTTAGCCAATGCGGATTCCCAAGAGGCGCTGGCGCAGATCGTCGCGTCAAAGATCGAAATGGTGTTGGGAGTCCCCGTGCCGCTGGTACCCCGGATGACGGACCGACAGATCTGCGACGCCCGCCGAGGCAGGAAAACGCCGCTTTGGCAGAGCATTCCGCGCGAACGTTGGATTGCGCCGTGGGCCCGTGCATGAGGCTTCTCCTGGCTCACTGGCACATATCCATGCCCATGCAGACCGTCTGGGCATTCCATCTGCATAGTGTGCAGCACATTCCGAGACCTGCAACCATCTATCTGCGTTCTGTGCAGCACTCGTAACCACGCAACAGCTCGAACACCTGCCCACATATGCGGAAAAACGCCATTCTGGGAGGTCTGACAGGGCACTGCGACGCGGAGCATACTGCACACTATGCAGATAGATGCCTGCAATCGCGCAAAAGTGCTGCACACTATGCAAATACGCATGCCGATGCGTTCACGCCCACGCCTCCCACGCCTCCCACGCAACGAAAAAGGTTCCCGCCCGGCAGCGACCGAGCGGGAACCTTGGGGCCGATATCAATCGGCCGAACGCATCGCAGCCGTTACAGCAGCGCGGCGAGACGATCCGCCAGCGTGGCGGCCGCATCGGCGGCGGGAACGGCCACCTTGTCGGAGCCATCGCGGTTGCGGATCTCGATGGTGCCGTTGTTCACGGTGTCACGCCCGGCAACGGCGATGAGCGGCACGCCGATGAGTTCAGCATCCTTGAACTTCACGCCCGGAGACACCTTCGGACGGTCGTCGTAGATCACTTCGATGCCGCGTTCCTCCAGCTCGCCGACCAGCTTCTCCGCGGCGTCGAAGGCGGACTTGTCCTTGCCGGTGGCCACCACGTGCACCTGTGCAGGGGCGATGACGGCGGGCCAGGCCAGACCGGCCTCGTCATGATGGGTTTCGGCGATGCAGGCCAGCACGCGGGAAACGCCGATGCCGTAGCAGCCCATCCACACCGGGACGGTCTTGCCGTTCTGGTCGAGCACCTTGAGATCCAGCGCGTTGGAGTACTTGAGTCCCAGCTGGAACACCTGGCCGATCTCCACGCCGCGCTCGAAGCTCAGCGGGCCGGAGCCGTCCGGGCTCATGTCGCCGTGGCGCACCTCAACGGCCTCCACGGTGCCGTCGGCCTTGAAGTCGCGGCCGTACACCAGATCGTAGTAGTCGACCTCGTTCTCGTCCGCACCGGTGAACCATGCGGAGCCCTTGACCACGTGCGCATCCACGAAGTAGCGCACGGGCTCCTTGACGCCGGCGGCCTCGGCCTGCGGTCCCAGGGCCATCGGCCCGATGTAGCCGGGCACCAGTTCGGGATGCTTCTTGAGATCCTCCTCGGTGGCCTCCTCGAGCTCGGCGGGCGCGAACTGCGCCTCAAGGCGCTTCATGTCCACCGTGCGGTCGCCGGGCACACCCACCACGATCACTTCGCGCCACGGCTCGTCGTGATCCGCGTCCTCGGGGTGCTTGACGGTGATGACCACGTTCTTAAGGATGTCGGACGCCTGCCATTCGCGGCCGTCGGTGCGCGGATGGTCCGCGTTGGCGCGGGCGATCATGTTCTCGATGGTCTTGGCGTCCGGGGTGGGGCGCTTGGACGCGGCGGGCGTGGCGGAGCAGTCGATCTCGGGCAGTTCGGGGGTGGTGAGGGCCTCCACGTTCCATGCCTTGCCGGAGGGGGCGAGCGCGAAGGTGTCCTCGCCGATGGCCATCGGGGCAAGGAATTCCTCGGACGCGGAGCCGCCCATCGGGCCGGACATGGCGAACACGGGCACGTACTTGAGGTCGAGGCGCTGGAAGATGCGCTCGTAGGCACCGCGCTCGTCGTAGTAGGCCTTGCGCATGCCCTCCTCGTCGATGGTGAAGGAGTAGGCGTCCTTCATGATGAACTCGCGGCCGCGGATCAGACCGGCGCGCGGGCGGAATTCGTCGCGGTACTTGGTCTGGATCTGGTAGAGGGTGACCGGCAGATCCTTGTAGGACGAGTACATGTCCTTGACGAGCAGGGTGAACATTTCCTCATGGGTGGGCGCAAGCAGGTAGTCGGCCTGATGACGGTCCTTGAGGCGGAAGATATTGTCGCCGTACTCCTCCCAGCGGTGGGTGGCCTCGTACGGTTCGCGCGGCAGCAGGGCCGGGAAGTGGACCTCCTGGGCGCCGATGCCGTTGATCTCCTCGCGGATGATCGCCTCGATCTTGTTGAGCACCGAGAGGCCCAGCGGCAGCCAGGTCCAGATGCCGGGCGCGGCCTTGCGGATGTAACCGGCGCGCTGGAGCAGCTTGGCCGAGTCGACGTCGGCGTCTGCGGGGTCCTCGCGCAGGGTGCGCAGGAACATGGTGGACAGTCGTAATGCTTTGGAACTCATGGGTTCCAAGTTATTCGCGTTCGGGGACATTCCGGGGCCGGAGGCGGGCATGCGGCGGGACGCGCGGTGCCGTCCGGTTTGGCCGTCACGTATGCCACAATGGATGGTGAGGGATGGAACAGTGAGGTTCAGGATGACGCAATACAATCAACCGACGAACAACGGAATTGGGGTTCCGCCGCACGATTCGGGACGTTCAAATGGTTCCGCGGGGATGGCAGGTTCAGCCGGCCCGGACGGCTCGGCCTGTTATGCCCCGCCGGAGCAAACCGATAGCGACCGCCGGGATTTCGTCCGGTCCCAGCGTACGCCTCGGTGGGAGGCACAGCAGGGCCCGCGCTGGGACGAGGGCATGGCGGCAACGGCGGAGCCGCCAACGCAGCCAGTCCGATCAGCGCAGCCGACGCCGTACGGACCCTCATACGCTCCACCATCGGGGGATCCTCCGTTCGGCAACGCTCCGCAGATCGGTCCGTTCGCCGGCCAGCCTGTGAACAACCAGCCGGTGAACGTCCAGCCGTACCCGCAATCACACCAGCCCGCCACGTCCCAGCCTCGTAATTCCGGCGTGCAGATTCTGCTCCTGGTTCTGGGCGTGGGACTCATCACCGCCGCGGTTGTGGCGTTCGCCTCGAGCATGGTCACCGCGTTCGGGGATGCCGCCCGAGTGACGCTGATCGGTCTGATCGGTCTGGCCGGGCTGGTCATCTCACGTCTCATTGCCGAGCGACTTCGCGTCACGGCGGAGGGTGTGGCATGGGCCGGATTGGCGGCGATGGGCATCGATGCGGCATTGATCGGCAATCTCGGTGCGCTGCGACTCTCCGACTACCGATACCCAGCCGTGGGCGGCTTGCTCTTGCTCACCGTTGCACTGGCGTTCGCATTGCGCATACTTCCCGTCCGGCCGGCACAGCCACGGTCGGATGCGGCAGACAGTGCAGCCCCGCGCCCATTGCGCGCCTACGGACTGTATGCGGCGATCGCCCTGCCGTGGGCCACGGCGATGATTCTCGGGCTGCCGTTCCTGTCGCGTGCGGCGAGCGATGCAATCACCGCGGTCTGTCTGGCCGTCTTCGCCGCCGGCGCCAGCCTGATGCCGCATGCGGCGATTGCACCGGTCCCCGCATCCGCTCCCGCCAAGCCGCCGGTCGCCGAGCGCATTATTCTGCTCGTCGGCTCGATGGTGCTGCTCACGGCACTGGCACTCGGCGATTTCGACTCCTCGCTGCTCGAACTGCCGATCGTGGCGGTCGTGACGTATGCGCTCATGCTCGCGGTCACCGCAGGGGTGTGGATGGTTCCGGCCCCTGTAGAGCGAAAGGCTCGGAACGCGCGGAACGCATGCCGGTGGATTGCCGGCTCATTCACGGGATTGACGGCGCTCTCACTCATGGTGCTCGCCGTTTTCGATGCCGATCGGATCATCCCTGCGGATCTCGTCACCGCACTGTTTGGCCTCATGGCGTTGGCGATCGGCGCGCAGCGCATGGCGGCGGACCGCAGGCTCCGTAGCTGGACGGCGTTGTGGCCCGGGCTGACGTTCCTGTTCGTACCGACCTTATTTGCCTGCTGGGTGAACCCGGCACCCGTCTCCGTTCGGTCGATGCTGCTGCTCACGGCAGCGGTGATCGTGCTGCTGGCCGGCGCGTATCTGGGATGGCAGGCACCGGTGACGACGGGTGCGACGGTGCTGATCGTCCACGTGCTGCGGCAGCTGTGGCCGTGGCTGGTGCGGATCTCGCAGGACTACTGGTGGATCTGGCTGCTTGCGGCCGGCATCGTTCTGGTGGCCGCGGCCGCCCGGTACGAGGCCAGTCTCAGATCCATGCGATCGATAGGCCGCCGGATCTCGCAGCTGCGCTGATCTGGCGGCGTCGATCAACCGTCCACAGATGAACAGATGAACAGGCCCCGGCAGGCCGAATCAACCGAAACGATTTGCACGTCAACAGGCCGGATTCGGCGAATCGGATATCACAACACGACATCGCAACACGGCAAGGGGCCATTTGGTATGAAACCAAATGGCCCCTTGCCGTCAATGACCGTCACCGAGCCCGATGGCCGCGCACGGCGGCTCTACGGCTCGGCAATGTAATGTGCAGTCAGCGACGCATGCGACGGGCACCCTTCAGAGCAACGCCCGCAGCAACGAACACTACGGCAGCTGCCGCCACCGCCAGAACGCTCACGCCGGTGGCGGCGAGCTTCTTGGAGGCATCGGCGGGCTTGGAGGCATCCTTGGTTGCAGAGCCGTTGGCGGGCTTCTGACCGTCGGACGGCGTGACGGCCGCATCCTTATCGCCCGTGTTGTTGCTCGCATCCGGTGCCGGCGCGGGAGCAGGGGCCTTCTCGGCCTTGACCAGCGCGCCCTGCGCATCGGTGAGCGCCTTCGCGGCGGCGTCCACGTCGGATTGGGAGGCGTCCTGCTTGGCGGCGACGGCCTTGGCCGCGTCAAGCGCCTTGGCGAACGGCGCCCAGGTCGCCTCGGTGTAGTCGGACTGAGCGAGCTTGCCGGCCTCTTCGATCGCCGTATTGAGCGCGGTCTTATCGGCCTTGGGTGCCGGCTTGGGGTTGGGCGCGGGCTCATCGGCCTTGTCGCCCACGGTCACGGCGGTCCAGCCCTGAATGGCGCCGTCGGCATCCTGCAGGGCGATCTTGTGATTACCGGAGTAGTCGGAGGGAATGTAGGCGTCAACGTAGTACTTGCCGGCATCGTCCTTCTTGACGGTCACGTACGGGGAGCCGTCCGGGCCGGTCAGGCGCACCGGGTCGCTGTAGATGTACGCATACCAGAAGCAGTCCTCGCCGGCGTCCACCTTGGCGGCGCACGCCTGCTGAAGCCCATTGATGTATACGCGGGCCACGCTGCCGGCCTTCACGGTGCCGCCGGGGACGGTGACGTCGCCCTTGTTCTGCTCGGTGAGCTTCTCACTCGCCGCGGCGGACGACTTCTCGTCGGTGGTGGTGAAGCTCGGCACCGGAGCGGAGGCATTGCCGAACGGCACGAAGTCGCCGTTCTTGAGTTCAATGCGCAGACCGGCGTAGATCTGGCCGAATCCCGCGTCGGCGGTGTGCCCGCCCTGCTGGTAGACCTGATCCACCATCCGCCACAGGTTCACGTCCAGAGGGGCCAGGCCGAACTCGGAAAGCCCCTGATTGGTGTAG
Organism: Bifidobacterium sp. LH_389; assembly: GCF_056357235.1. Classification (NCBI taxonomy): domain Bacteria; kingdom Bacillati; phylum Actinomycetota; class Actinomycetes; order Bifidobacteriales; family Bifidobacteriaceae; genus Bifidobacterium; species Bifidobacterium sp. LH_389. Next base: position 701 of record NZ_JBKEVR010000009.1, on the reverse strand, counting down.
GTGGTGTTCTCCTGCAGACCGATGAGCGACATGTCGAACCTGCCGCTGGCCTTGCCGTTCCACGAATCCTTGTAGTAGCGGTTGTAGGACTGGAAGCTGGCGGTGCCGACCTCGTTGCCCTGGGAATCCTTGACGGTCTCCTTGTGCACGCCGTAGATGTGATCGTAGGTGCTCTGGGTGAGATCCTCGTCCTCGACGCCGGAGCAGCTCACGTCATACCAGCCCCACGCATACTGGTTGGAGGGAGCCTTGGTGGCCGTGACCTCGGTGATGCGCTGCACGTTGACGGAGAAGCACACATTTGCGATCTGCGGCAGCAGGGCCGGATCGATGCTGTAGTCGAACGACACGTCCGCCGTATGCGCGCCCACGTCCGACACCTTCACGTTGCTCACGGACGCACCGGACACAGGATTGCCTGCCGGAGCGTCCGCAGCATGAGCCGCACCGATCCCCCCGAACAGCGTGCAGGCCGCGGCCAGGGCCGCCGCCAGTTTCCTCATCTGCTTCATAGGTTCTTCCTTCATTGGTTTCCGCGGCCCAAAGCCGGTACCGCTACGGAAAAACGCTACCCCCATTACCATGTTTGGTAGGCCCTGATGGTCGGGGCCGGGTCGCCGGTTCCGGTATGACTCTCTCGCCCTGTCGTTGATGATCCGGGGGGTGTTGTCGCCGGGAACGGGGACGTTCGCAGACCGCTG
>NZ_JBKEVR010000008.1:0-77585 GCF_056357235.1 Bifidobacterium sp. LH_389 | reverse complement strand
GAACCGGAAGACGACGAAACCCCGCAAGCCGACAGGGACTAGGATTTCGCGCTCACCCCAAGTGAGGCACCACTCCGGATTACGCGCTCACTTTCAAATGAGGCACCTCGAGATGGGGAATCGCACACGTTTGATGCGCGGATGCCGTGTAGATGTGGTGGCGATGCCCCGTGACGCGGGTCGCGGTGCCCTCGCTGATAGGATGAACCCGTGAAGAAATACGTCGAGAGTCTCAGAAACCGCTACGAGTATTCGTGGGTGGTGCTCCGTGGGTTGGTGAAGACGGACTTCAAGCTGCGCTACCAAGGTTCGTTCCTGGGCATGGCTTGGTCCGTGCTCAAGCCGCTTATGCTGTTCTGCGTAATGTATCTGGTGTTCGGCAAATTCCTGCGGATGACCGATGGAACCTCCACGTATCCTGTGGTGTTGCTCATGGGTATCAGCGCCTGGCAGTTCGTTAGTGAAGCGACCTCCATAGGGCTGCGATCGGTGGTGGATCGTGGTGACCTGCTGCGTAAGATTCACTTTCCCAATTACATCGTGGTGGTTTCCGCTACCGTGGGTTCTCTCATCAGCCTCGGCATCAACTTCGTAGTGGTGCTCGTGTTTGCACTGTTTTCTGGCGTGAAGTTTACGTGGGCCGTACTGCTTGTTCCGCTTAACGTGCTGCAACTGTACTTGCTGACTCTGGGACTCACGCTCATACTTGCCACAATGTACGTGTTTTTCCGTGACGTGGCACACATATGGGAGGTGCTCCAGCAGGTTATCTTTTATGCTATGCCGATCATCTACCCGCTGAGCTATGTCATCGACAAGGGCGGCCCATACGCCCATCTGGCTCGGCTAGAGCTGCTCAATCCCATCGCGCAGGCCATTCAGGACATCCGGCATAATCTTCTGGCTCCGGAGACTCAGCCGACCGTATGGACATCCTTCGGCTCGTGGTACGCCAAGGCGTTTCCGCTGGCACTGACCTTGGTGGTGCTGTGGCTGGGAATTTACCTGTTCCGTCGCAATACCAGTAAATTTGCGGAGATCATGTAGCCGCATTGTCCGTAGCTCAGTGAAAAGAGAACGGAAGCCGTGAAATGCGCGAACGGTAGCAGATACAATCACGGCTAAGATTTCGGCAAGGAGAGTACCACGATGACTGCAACGAACACCGCAATGGATGCGCGTACCGCGGACGGTACGCTGGATTTTACGAGAACGCCGGTGGTTCTGGACGTCGAACATGTGGGCAAGTCGTTCCGATTGCCTACGGAGCAGGCTACGGGCCTTAAGCAGGCGTTCATCAACTGGACCAAAGGCATCAAAGGCTACCGGATGCAGGAGGTTCTCAAGGATATTTCGTTCCAAGTGCATCAGGGTGAGTTCTTCGGCATCGTGGGACGCAACGGCGGCGGCAAGTCCACATTACTCAAACTTATTTCCGGGATCTATACACCCGATCGCGGTAGCATCAAGACACTGGGCAAACTCGTTCCGTTCATTGAACTGGGCGTAGGCTTCAACCCGGAGCTCACCGGACGCGAGAACGTGTACCTCAATGGTGCCCTCCTTGGATTCACCACTGAGGAGATCGATGCGATGTACGACGACATCGTGGAGTTCGCCGAACTTGGGGACTTCATGGACCAGAAGCTCAAGAACTATTCGTCCGGCATGCAGGTGCGCCTCGCGTTCTCCGTGGCCATCAAGGCGCAGGGCGACATCCTCGTGCTCGACGAGGTGCTGGCCGTGGGCGACGAGGCGTTCCAGCGCAAGTGCAGCGATTTCTTCGCGCAGATCAGCGCCGATCCAACCAAGACTGTCATCCTGGTGACGCATGACATGGATTCGGTCAAGAAATACTGCACGCGCGCCATGATGATCAAAGACGGCGAAGTCAAGATTATCGGGGATAAAGAGAGCGTCGCACAGGAGTATACGTTGGCCAATCTCGAAGCCGAACGTGAACAGCAGCGCAAGGAGCAGGAAGCGCGCGGCGGCTATCCGAACGGCTTGAACGAACGTTGCCCATTGCTGCGTACGGTGCCGGTTTCTTCGCCGATGTGCACGACCAAGGACGTGTTCCGATTCGACGTGGAATACCAGTACGACGAGCCCGGCGATTTCTATCTGGCGATTTCGATGAATGATATCCGACGCGGCGGCATCACCTACGACACCGGTGCCAAAATCGTCAAGATGCGCAAGCACGGTCATCAAACCGTTCATTTCGAAGTGCCATGCAACTTGTTCAACGACGGTGAGTTCCGACTGATCACATCGCTGCGAACTCCGTCCGCGACTGACCCGAACTTCACCGATATGGTGGCTGTGGCGATCGACGACAATGCCTGCACGTTCGTGATTCGTGATCCCAACTGCCGTGATTCCTATGCGCTGCTCAACGACAGTGCAATCCGGATCAGACAACGCGATGATGAGGGGAATATCATTCCCGATCTGATTGATCTGCGGGCGAAATGAAAAGCGAAGATGCAAGCTTTGCACCTTCAACGGACCGTGGATTCAATCCTATGCGCGTTCTCCACCATGGTTGCCTCACCATTTTCTGCATCATCCACCGGTTTTCTGCATCAAAACTTTGTAATATGATGCAGAAAACCGATGGATGATGCAGAAAGCAGGGGACGAACGAGCCGGCGAAGCCCGTCGCGCGCCTCACGCGTCCGGCTCGCTCGTTTCCTTGAAGATGCGCTCCCAGACCTTCATGCTGGCCATGTCGTAGCTGCGGTACATGCGCGCATACCGGCCCCAATTGCGGTACAGCTTGAGGAACAGCCGCAGGTTGCCGAACGCCATACGGCGGTATAGCGCACTGTCGCGCCGGAACCATTCCACGGCGTCGCCGTCCGGGGTGGTGACCAATGCTGAGTCGACGTTGAGGAACGTGGTCCAGAACGCATCCTTGTACGGCACCATCACCTGCGGGCGGGGCGATGTCATGCCAGCGCGTCGGCTGAACAGCGCGTGCAGGTACGTGCGCAGCAGCAGCTTGCTGATGCCCCGCTTGTTCAGATGGCGCTCCGGAGGAATGAACAGCCGTTCCGGTTCCGGCACCGAATCGATGTCCTTGATCACCGTGGAATCCGGGAATCCCTCGCGAGCCTTGCGCACATCGCCGATGATGGTGGGGAACGTATCCACGATATGCTGCGGACCGGCAAGCAGATCCACCATGGCCTTGTGCCGCAGCGCGATCGCGGAATACGTGAGCTTGCAACCGGCGTTCACGTCGCCGGCGATCATCTCGCGCAGGAAATGCCAATTCGGCTTGTCACAATGGAGCAACCCCTGAATCCAACGGTTGCGCACCACGAAATACTCCTCCCACGTGCGCAGCGGATCCTTGTCGTGCCAAGCCTGATGCCAGACGGCCACGCCGGGAAGACTCACGGTGCGGAACCCGTTTTTGCGTGCGCGCAGGCCGAATTCCACGTCGTCATGCTTGATGAACACCGGCAGGCCAAGCCCGATCGTGCGGATCACGTCGGTGGGAATCAAGCACATCCACCAGGCGTTGTAGTCGGTTTCGATGCGCTGATGCCAGTTCGGCGATTCGGCGAGCGGCTCCTGCGCGAAATCATGGTTGTACGGGCGGCCGATCACGGGGCCGTGCATGTTGGTGACCGGATTCCAATGTTCGCCGAGCGTCAGCAGAATCGTGCGGTTGTCCAGATGGAACATGCCGCCGCCCACCAACGTGGGCTTCTTCGTGTAATCGGCGAAATTCAGTGCACGGACGATCGACTCCGGTTCGCTGATCGCATCGTCGTCCAGCATGAGCGCATAGGTGCTGGAACCGGCCCTGACCGTCTCGAACATGCCGCGGGAGAACCCGCCCGAACCGCCCAGATTGCGCTGCCTCAGATATGTGAGTTGCGGCCCCAGATCTTGAGCGGTCTCGGCGAAACCGGGCTGGTCTCGGACCAGATCCGTGCCCTGATCGGTGCAGTATACGGTGTCGAGCCGCTCGCGCAGGGCGGGTTCGCCGGCGATGGCCTTGAGCTGGTCATGGCAGTAGGAGGGACGGTTGAACGTGGTGATCGCGATGGAAAGCGTGGTGGGAGTAGTGGACGAGCCCCCGCGCCGAGCGGATTGCGGCACGGACCATGCGGCATCGGCAACGGTGAGCGGCGAATCGTCCGCGGAAGTGACGTCAAACCAGAAGTAGCCGCCGTCCAGCATGCCCTTGAGCGGCAGATCGTAGACGATCGTCGTCGATTCCCCGTCTGCTGTGGCTACGGGCAGATCGGCCAGAGGGGTGATGAATCCGCGCGCGTTGGACTTGTGCAACGTAACGAATCCCGTACCGGTGACGGTTGCCGTGAATCGGACGGTACGGACCGCCGTCCAACGCCGCCAGTAGCTCGCGGGAAACGCGTTGAAGAACGTGCAGAGCGATGCACGCTTGCCGGGCTTGACGGTCAATGCGCGGCGACCGGCGACGGTGAAAACGTCACGGCTGACGGTCTGTTGATGCTGCCGGATGCCGTCATTGACAAGGTGCTGGAATTGCGCGGGGTGCTGACCGTCCAGCTTGGTGCCGCGCAGGTGCGCCAGAGGGTCCAAGGCGGCATCCGTCAGATGCGGCCGCGTCCATTCGACCACGTACAGCGGCATGGTGAGGTCTTGGTCCCTGACGGGGTAGACCACGCGGTTGACGACCTCCCATGCGGGCGAAGCGGCTTGCGAATCCTTGGCGTTTCTGACATTCGGCATGGCACTCATTATACAAACGGGGTTGCGGCGCGCGTATGCCGCAACCGGGTGGACGACTTCGGGGGTGTCCGGTAAGCTGGTACGCACTCAAAACAGAAGTTACGTAGTGAGGTACGCAGTATGGTCGACGCCAGCCACGCCAACGAATCCGTCAATCCCGTCTCCGCGATCCGCAGCGGTCTGGAACCGCAGCTGCTGGTGCACGGGGAGAAGGCCGTGTTCCGGGGCAACGACGACGCTGGATTCACGGTGATCGAAGCCACGGTGAGCGCCCCCGGCAACGACGAGGAGACGTACCCGATCCTGTTCGCGCAGGTGCGCGGCGGGCAGCCGAGCGCGGTGTGCGTGGCCGTGCGCGACGGCAAGCTTCTGCTCGCCCAGCATTGGCGCATCGCCACGAACTCGTTCGAATGGGAGTTCCCGCGCGCGCTGGGCGAATCCGGCGAGATCGCCAGTGCGACGGCCGAGCGCGAGTTGCTCGACGAGGCCGGCGTCCACGCCACTGGCCGCCGCCTGCTGCAGATGATCCACGCCGACACGTGCAAGCTGCGCGACTCGGTGGCCGTGGTGGAGGTGACGGTCGATCCCGCCGAGGACGCCGGCATCCCGCGCACCACCGAATCCACGTTCGCGTGGCTGCGCCCCGAGGAGATCGACCAGATGATCGCGGACGGCGGCATCATGGACGGCATCACGCTCGCCGCGTACACCGTGTGGAAGGCGCATCGTTCGGCGGATGCCGAATGACGGCCCGCAGATAGGGCAAACGGAGGGATCGCGGCGGGGGCGGTTTTCCGATAGGCTGGTGGCATGTCAGTGCCTCAGCCGCCGCAGAACATGCCGCCTCAATATCCGGGAACCCAGTACCAGCCGCAGTACCCGTATCCGCCGCAGCCGCAGCCAGTCCGGCCCTCGGCGCGGGATGCGCGGCGCATCATGCGCAAGGGCGTGAACCGGCCGGCGGGCATGGTGCTTTTGTACGTGGTCATCGCGCAGGCCGTCGCGGAGCTGGGCAAACAGATCGTGCAGGTGACGGCGTTGCGTTCCGGAAACGACACGATGATCGGCAGTGGCCCGACCGCGGTCAGTCAGGCGGTCCTGCAGGCCACCGGCATGCTGAGTCTCATCGGCGTGGCGGCGGGCATGCTGTTCCTGTTGCCGGCGAACCGGCACATGACGTTCCGGCGCGGTTTCTGGATTGGCGACCATGGCGAGGCGAAACGCATGCGGGCGCCGTGGCTGTTGGACTTCACGGTGCTTCTGGTGAGCGCGCAGGCCGTGCTGCTGCTTGCGCGGATGCTGTTCGGTGCCATGGGCGTGAACCTGACGTCTCCCGCAATGGAGTCGCTCAACGCGGCCGCCACGAACTGGCCCATGTGGCTGTACATCGGACTGGCGGCGCCGGTGTGCGAGGAGATTGTGTTCCGCGGGGTGCTGATGCGTTCGCTGGCGCCGTACGGACGCAACTTCGCCATCGTCACGTCCGCGTTCATGTTCGGCCTGTTCCACGGCGATCCGGTGCAGGGGACGTTCGCCTTCCTCATGGGGCTGCTGCTCGGCTTCGTGGCCATGGAGTACTCGTTGGTGTGGGCGATAGCGCTGCACGCATTCAACAACGCGGTGCTGGGCGGCGTGCTCGCCCAGTGGGCCACGGCGTACGGCGATGCGGGGACCACCGTGTATGTGGCATTCCTGCTGGGTGTGGGTGTGATTGGCGGCATCGTGGTCTTTGCGCGCCACGGGCGGGAATTGGCGGCCTATGCGAGGGCGAACCGTTCGCCGCATGGCACGTACTGGGGATGGACGGCCGTGTGGTTCCTGATGTTTGCGGCGCTGAACATGCTGACCATCGTGATGACGGTGAGCGTGATTGTGGCGGCGCAGTGACCGGTGCCGGTCTGACTGCGGAATGTGGGGGCTGCGCGCTTGGACGGGTGCCTTGGGCGGGCGGCTCGGGGTGTATCTGCATAGTGTGCAGCACTTTCCGGGATGTGCGGGGGTCTATCTGCGTTCTGTGCAGCAGGTGCGTCCGCACAATGGCCGTGAAATGGCCTCATAGTGGGGTCGAAGCGGCGGAATTGCGGTGCCCGGGGCAGGTAAAAGCCCGAGTCCCGGCGGGAGGGTGCTGCACAGAACGCAGATAGGTGTTCGCAAGGGCGCGAATGTGCTGCACACTCTGCAGATAGGTGGCGGGTGGACGGCGGAGACCGTGTCGGACGTGCAGCGGATGCGCGAGGGATGCATGGCAGCGGCAGGTGCGTGAGGCGACTACGTGATGCGCGGCGGCCGATGGGTGCGGCGAGACACATGCCGGACGGGCGCGGAGCGCCGCATATGCGCGGACCAGACCCTGCCCGAGGCGGCGGCCGGCGTGACCGTAGGCTCGCGTACCCTTGAGGCATGAGTGATTTCGAGCCGTTTTACGATGTGAACCGCACCTATGACGAGAACTACGCGGACGGCCCGTTCGGGGCGTTCGCCGAGGCGCTGGCGGGGGAGCCGGCGCCCGCATCCGCGGCGGCCCCCGGGGGGACGTTCCTCGGTTTCGACGTCACCCTGCCGTTCGGCATTCCCGCCGGCCCGCTGCTCAACGCCAGGTTCACCACGGCCGCCTTCCGCATGGGCTTCGACCTGGCCGTCTACAAAACCGTGCGCTCGCGTGCGTGGGGCTGCAATCCGTTCCCGAACGTGCTGGCCGTGCACCCCAAGGCCGCGAACGGGGAGCTGACGCCCGGCAGCGCCGAACTGGACGAGGGTGTGCTCGCGGACACCGACTACCGCACGCCCATTTCCATCTCGAACTCGTTCGGCGTGCCCAGCCGTGACCCGGACGTGTGGCAGCCGGACATGCGCGACGCCATTGCCGCGGCCGGGCCCGGTCAGCTGCTCGTTCCCAGCTTTCAGGGCTCCCGCACGGAAGGCATGAGCCGCGAGGACTACGTAGCCGATCACGTGCGCACGGCCCGGCTGGTATGCGAGACCGGAGCCGGCCTGATGGAAATGAACACCAGCTGCCCCAACGAGGGCCACAACCGCCTGCTGTGCCATGACGCGCATCTGGTGGGGGAGATCACCGAGGCGGTGAAGAACGAGATCGGCGACCGGCCGCTCATCGTCAAGCTCGCCTACCTGCCGGACGATCTGGACCTGGAGCGCATGGTGCACGAGACCGCCGCGCGCGGCACGGTCCAGGGCTTCGCCACCATCAACACCATCAGCGCGAAGCTCGTGGATGCGCAGGGCAATCAGGCGCTGCCGGGCAAGGGGCGCGACCGCAGCGGCGTGTGCGGTGCGGCGATCCGCTCGGCCGGACTGGACATGGTGCGTCGTCTGGCGGCCGTGCGCGAGCGCATGGGGCTGGACTTCGCCATCGTGGGCGTGGGCGGTGTGACGGTACCCGCGGACTATGCGGCCTACCGCAGGGCGGGTGCGGACGCCGTGATGTCCGCCACGGGGGCGATGTGGGACGCGAATCTGGCGCGCGAGATCAAGGCGGGTCTGCACGCCTAGGTCGGAGCCTGCCGGGGTGGCGGAAGCGTGCCGAGCTTGCCGGAACGGGAACAAAACTGCCCGGTATTCCCGGTTCGGCTCGGGGCGCATTTCACCATGTCCCCACACGCACTGTGGCAGACTGAAGGTTAGCTGAATCAGCCCGGCTGATATCGGGGACGCGGAAACATCAGAGGAGAACGACGTGGCACAGGATTGCGAGGACATCCTCCATGTGAACGGCGGCAAGCCGTTGAACGGCACCATCAAGGTTCGTGGCGCCAAGAACTTCGTGAGCAAGGCCATGGTGGCCGCACTGCTCGCCCCCGGCACCTCCGTGCTCAGGAATGTGCCGGAGATTCGTGACGTGCACGTGGTTTCCGACCTGCTGCGTCTGCACGGCGTGAACGTGGACGTGGACGGCGCCCAGGGCGTGGTGACGATTGACGCGACGAACGTCAAGCTCGCGTCGGTGGCGGACGTGGACACGCTGTCCGGGTCCTCGCGCATCCCGATCCTGTTCTCCGGGCCGCTGGTGCACCGGCTGGGCGAGGCGTTCATTCCCGCGCTCGGCGGTTGCAACATTGGCGGCCGGCCCATTGACTTCCATCTGGAGACCCTGCGCAAGCTGGGCGCCAACGTGGACAAGGAACACAAGGACGGCATCCACATCACCGCGCCGAACGGGCTCAAGGGCGCGAAGATCCATCTGCCGTACCCGTCCGTGGGCGCCACCGAGCAGACCCTGCTGGCCGCCGTGCTGGCGGAGGGCAAGACCGAGCTGTCCGGTGCGGCGATCGAGCCGGAGATCATGGATCTGGTGTGCGTGCTGCAGAAGATGGGTGCCGTGATCTCCGTGGACGTGGACCGCACGTTCCGCATCGAGGGCGTCAAGGAGCTCAAGGGCTTCACGCACACGGCCCTGACCGACCGCATCGAGGCCGCGAGCTGGGCGTCCGCGGCGCTCGCCACTCACGGCGACATCTTCGTCAAGGGCGCCACGCAGCCGGAGATGATGACGTTCCTCAACGTATTCCGCAAGGTGGGCGGCGAGTTCGACGTGACCGACAAGGGCATCCGCTTCTGGCATCCGGGCGGGGACCTGCATCCGGTGGCCATCGAGACGGACGTGCACCCCGGGTTCATGACCGACTGGCAGCAGCCGCTCGTGGTGGCCCTCACCCAGGCGAACGGCCTGAGCATCGTGCACGAGACCGTGTACGAGAACCGGTTCGGGTTCACCAAGCCGCTCGTGCAGATGGGCGCGACCATCCAGCTGTACCGCGAATGCCTCGGCTCCCTGCCGTGCCGCTTCCAGCAGCGCAACTACAAGCATTCCGCGGTGATCTTCGGCCCCACGCCGCTCACCGGCCGTGACATCGACGTGCCGGACCTCAGGGGCGGCTTCTCGCACCTCATCGCGGCGCTGGCGGCCAAGGGGCCGTCCGACGTGCACGGCATCTCGCTCATCGACCGCGGGTACGCCGACTTCCGCGGCAAGCTGCACCAGCTCGGGGCGGACATCGACTGACGGTATGGGATGAACACGGGTCCCGGCATTCCGCGGAGTGCCGGGACCCGCTGTCTTTTGCTCGCCGTCGGCCGCGGGCTACGGGCGGTTGGGGAGGCAACACGCCGAACGGATACAAGGTTGTACCAGTGCAGGGGTGAGCATAGACTGGTCGTCGTCCGATGACGGGCGGGCGCGGTAGCCCGTCAGGCCGTCGCGGGAACGACCGCCCGAAGCGCACAGAGAGCAAGCCAAGCAGAGAGAACGAGCGAAGGAACGCGGAGGAATCTGCCACATGTACGTCGATCCGAACCGTAACCGGGACAAGGGCAACCTCAGGTGGATCCTGCCCTACTGCAAACCTGATTTTCCGCGCGTTGCCGGCGCGCTCGTGCTGTTCTGCCTCAACAACGCCATGGCGCTGAGCATCCCATTGTTGAGCGGCGTGATCGTGGACCGGGTGATCACGGGCGGCGAGACCGACCTGCTCGTCCGGCTGTGCATGCTCATGATCGCCATGACCGTCGTGCGCGTGGGGGCCCGCTACGGCTACCAGATGTGGATGGAACGCTTCGGGCAGAACTCCGTGTACCGGCTGGTCAGCGACGAATATGAGAAGCTCCACGAGCTCGACTTCACGTACTTCAACCACACGCGCACCGGAGACATCATGAGCCGCATGACCTCCGACACGGATGCGATCCGCCACGCGCTGAGCTGGGTGAGCTACAACGTGCTCGACTGCGTGGTCATGTTCATCGGCGCGCTGTGCGTCATGTTCTCCATCGACTGGCGGCTCGCGCTCGCACTCGCCTGCGTCACCCCGTTCCTGTTCGTGCTCACGCGCGGCCTGTCCTCGCACGCCCACCCGTTGTTCTACGCGATCCGCAACTCGCTCGCCTCGCTCAACTCCATGGTGGAGGAGAACATCGAGGGCAACCGCGTGGTCAAGGCGTTCGTGCGCGAACCGTACGAGACCGAGAAGTTCGACGAGCGCAACGAGGACTACATGCAACGCAACATGGCCCTCGCCTACAACACGCGCCGGTACATGCCGTGGCTCGACGGGCTCGGCTTCTCGCTGCAGCTCATCACGCTCGGGCTCGGCGGCTTCCTGGTGATCCGCGGGGACATGACGCTGGGCAATCTGGTGAGCTTCAACTCGTTCCTGTGGATGATCGACGGGCCGGTGCGCCAGTCCGGATGGCTCATCAACGACTGGCAGCGCTTCAACGCCAGCTGCATCAAGATCCGCCGGCTGCTCACCGCCGAATCGCGCATCACCGAAAAGCCGGACGCTGAGGCCTCCGTCAAGCAGGCCGTGGCGATCGCCGAACAGGTGGGCGCCCCGCACCCGATCACCCCGGAGCGCATCGGCGGAGAAATCCGGTTCGACCACGTGAGCTTCGCCTTCCCCGACGACCCGGAGACCCCGATCCTCAAGGACATCGACTTCACCGTGCCCGCCGGGGCGAAGCTGGGCATTCTGGGCGAGACCGGCGCCGGCAAATCCACGCTCGTCAACCTGGTGGCCCGCTTCTACGACCCGACCGTGGGGCACGTGCTTATCGATGGGATCGACGCGCGCGACTGGCCGCTCGCCACGCTGCGCTCGCAGGTGTGCATCGTGGCGCAGGACACGTTCCTGTTCTCGGACACGATCGGCAGCAACATCGGCTTCGGCGCGTCCGACCAGGCCGCCCGCGACGAAAGCTACATCCGCCGCATGGCCGAGATCGCCGGAGCGGACAACTTCATCCGTTCCATGCCGGAAGGCTACAACACGGTGGTGGGCGAACGCGGCGTGGGCCTGTCCGGCGGGCAGAAGCAGCGCCTGAGTCTGGCCCGGGCGCTCGCCGACGACCCGGCCATCCTCATTATGGACGACACCACCTCCGCCGTGGATATGGAGACCGAGGCGGAGATCCAGCGTCACCTGCGCGAGATGGACGGCCGCAAGACAATCATCACCATCGCGCACCGCATCTCCTCCGTCAAGGACTCCGACCTGATCCTGGTGCTGGAGCACGGGCGGATCGTGGAACGCGGCACGCACGAGCAGCTCGTGGCCGCGCACGGACGCTACTGGGACATCTACCACAAGCAGCTCGGCGTGCAGTCGGGCTCATCGCAGGGCTTCTGAGGCTTCGTAAGGATTCAAGATGGCACAGCAACGCAACACATACCGTGAGGACGAGGAGCTCGAGGAGAGCATCAACGTGCGCGACATCCTGCGCGTGGGCCGGTACCTCAAGCCCTACATGGGCAGGGTCGCGCGCATTCTGGCGGTCGTGATCTCGATGAGCTGCATCATCGTGTCCGTTCCGTACCTGACCAAGGTGATGATCGACGAGGCGATCCCCAACCGCAATCTGCCCCAGCTTGGCACGCTCGCGGGCATCCTCGCCGCGCTGATCCTGCTGTACGAGTGCGGGCTGCGCTACCGTACGGTGGCGATCACGCGCGTGGGCCAGCTCATGCTCAAGGACATGCGCCGGGACATCTTCACGCACATCCAGACCCTGCCGTTCAGCTATTTCGACTCGCGTCCGCACGGCAAGATCCTCATCCGCGTGGTCAACTACGTGAACACCCTGTCCGACACGCTGTCCTCCGGCCTGATCAACGTGATCTCCGATGTGTTCACGTTCGTGATCACGCTGGTGGTGATGTTCGCCATCGACTGGAAGCTGGCCCTGTGGAGCTTGGCGCTGTTCCCCGTGCTGCTCGTGTGGGTGTACGTGCTCAAGATCTTCCAGCGCCGCGCCTACCAGAAGCTGTCCAACAAGCAGTCGAACCTCAACGCGTACATCCACGAGTCGATCGCCGGCGTGAAGACCACGCAGACCTTCGCGCAGGAGGCCGCCCAGTTCCGCAACTTCCAGGAGCAGCAGGGCGAGGTGCGCGCGGCGTGGATGCGGGCCGTGCACATCCAGTTCCTCATGTGGCCGGGCGTGCAGACCATCTCCGTGACGACCATCTCGCTCATCTACTTCGTGGGCGTGATGGGCCTGGGCGGCGTGGACGTGACCACCGGCGTACTCATCGCATTCGTAGGCTATGCGAACAACTTCTGGAACCCGGTGATCAACATCGGCAACTTCTACAACCAGCTCATCACCTGCTCGGCGTATCTGGAACGCATCTTCGAGACGCTCGACGTGACGCCCGAGATCCGCAACCGTCCGGGGGCGACGGAGCTGCCGCCGATCAAGGGCCGCGTGGACTTCAACGACGTGGTGTTCCGCTACGAGGACGGCGGGCGCAACATCCTCAACCTCGTGGACTTCCACGTGGAGCCCGGGCGCACGATCGCGCTCGTGGGGCCGACCGGCGCCGGCAAGACCACCATCATCAGCCTGCTGTCGCGCTTCTACGACGTGTCCGAAGGCTCGGTGAAGGTGGACGGCCACGACGTGCGCGACGTGACGCTCGCATCGCTGCGCCGCCAGATGGGCGTGATGCTGCAGGACACGTTCATCTTCTCCGGCAACGTGCGCGAGAACATCCGCTACGGCAGGCTCGACGCCACGGACGAGGAGATCGAGGCGGCGGCGAAGGCCGTGCACGCGCACGAGTTCATCATGGAGCTGCCCGACGGCTACGACACGGTGGTGGAGGAGCGCGGGTCGACCCTGTCCGCCGGCCAGCGCCAGCTCATCGCATTCGCCCGCGTGCTGCTTGCGGACCCGCGCATCCTGATCCTCGACGAGGCGACCAGCAACATCGACACGCGCACCGAGGAGGCGCTGCAGGCCGGGCTCGCCCACCTGCTCAAGGGCCGTACGAGTTTCATCATCGCGCACCGGCTGTCCACCATCGAGAACGCGGACGAGATCATGGTCATTGACCACGGGCAGATCGTGGAGCGCGGCTCGCACGCCGAACTGCTTGCGCGCAAGGGCGCCTACTGGCGGCTCTACGAGTCGCAGTACGCCATGATCACGGCGGCCATCGGCTGATCGGGCCGGCTGATCAGCCGGCGGCGTACGCTTGGATCCATGAGCAAGCATCATCACCGTGACCGCAGCTGGGCGCCCGCGCCCGAACCGTTGCCGCGTGAGGCGTGGACGGTGGACAACCACACGCACGTGGCGTCCGTGGTGCCGTTCGCCCGGGCCATGAGCCACGAGGCGGAAGTCCGGGGACAGGCCCCCGTGCCCGTGTACGGCGTGGACGACATTCTCGCGCAGGCGCAGGCTGTCGGCATCGAGGGTATTATCGACGTGGGTTGCGAGCTGCCGAACCTGGAGACGGCGGTCCGAATGGCCGTCGACCATCCGGGTCTTGTGCACGCGGCGCTCGCGATCCATCCCAACGAGGCCGTGCTGCACGGGCACCGCGGCGTGCCCGGCCCGGACGGTCTGGAAATCAAGTACAAGCCCTGGCACGACGTGCCGTTCGAGGACGCGCTCGCGCAGGTCCACCGGCTCGCCACGCAGCACCCGGAGCAGGTGGTGGCGATCGGGGAGACCGGCATGGACCTGTTCCGCACCGGCGAGGGCGCCAGGGAGCTGCAACGAGAGGCGTTCCGTGCGCACATCGCCCTGGCCAAGGAGCTCGGCCTGCCCATGCAGATCCACGACCGGGACTCGCACCGGGAGGTGATCGAAACGCTGCTCAGGGACGGCTCGCCGGAGCGTACGGTGTTCCACTCGTATTCCGGGGACGCGGAAATGGGCGAGATCGCGCGCGAGCAGGGCTGGTACCTGAGCTTCTCCGGCACGGTGAGCTACAAGGGCAACGACGGCATCCGCGCCTCGGCGCGCATCGTGGGGCTCGACCACATTCTGGTGGAGACCGACGCGCCCTACCTGACTCCCATGCCGTATCGCGGGCGCACGAACGCCCCGTACATGATTCCCTACACGCTGACCGCGCTCGCCGACGCCATGGATCTGCCGCTGGCCACGGTGGCGCAGGCCACGCGAAGGGTGACGCGCACGGTGTACGGCGTGTGACTCGCCCTCTGTGCCGGCCGTTCACCCCGCTCCACTTCGACAGGACGGGGGAATTTGGCTATCGTGAGTCCTAACGATTTCCTAACCGGGGCATTTGGTACTAACCTATCCCACGGCAAACCAGATGTGTGTATATCGTGAAGGACGTGCGAAAGGACGGTCATGGCGCAGGACAAACAGCGTGCGGCGCAGGGGGAACGCGCCGCGAACGCCACACCGAGCGTGACTGATGCGGCGGGCGCCGCGAACGCAACGAACGCGGCGGCCGCGAAGCCTTCCGGCGTGAAGCCCTCGGACGTGAAAACCGCGCAACCGCAGCCCGCGCACCCCGCATGGGAGCGCAAGACGGCACCCAAGGCCCCCGCGCGCCCGGCCGCCAAGCCGGCGGATCCGGCGGACAGGGACAAGACCGTCCTGCCGCGCGGCAACTACACCAACGCGCCCAAGGTGTCCCGAAGGGTCCTGACCAAGGAGGAACGCGCCGAGCTCACCAAGCAGAGGGAACAGCAGCGCAAGGAGGCCGAACGCCTCGCCAAGGCGGAATCCCGCGGGCCGGTCGGCCGCTGGTGGGCGCGCCTGCAGTCCGGGCCGGACCGCGTCACGTTCGGCATGGCCATCGTGGCGCTCGGCGTGGTCTACGGCGACATCGGCACCTCGCCGCTGTACACCGCTCAGACGTTCCTGTCCGGGCAGGGCGGGCTTGCCAACGCCAGCAGCGAAGCCGTGTACGGCATGCTTTCGCTGGTGTTCTGGTCCATCACGCTCATCACCACCGTCAAGTACGTGCTCATCGCCATGCGCATCGACAACAAGGGCGAGGGCGGCATCTTCGCCCTGTACTCCCTGATCCGCCGGCGCGGGGCGTGGCTCGCCATCCCCGCCATGCTCGGCGGCGCGGCGTTCCTGGCCGACTCGGTGCTCACCCCGGCCGTGTCCATCTCGTCCGCAGTGGAGGGCCTCAAGACCATTCCGCTCGTGGAACCGCTGTTTCGGGAGAATGAGAACCTCACGCTCATGATCACCGTGGTGATCATCGTGGTGCTGTTCTCCGTGCAGTCGCGCGGCACCGAATCCATCGGCAAGGTGTTCGGCTCGCTCGTGCTCGTATGGTTCAGCTTTCTGGCGATCGTGGGCGCGGTGAACATCGGCGGCGACTGGACCATTCTGGCGGCGCTCAACCCGGTGTACGGCATCAAGTTCCTGTTCAGTCCGCACAACGCGGCCGGCATAGCCCTCATGGGCACGGTGTTCCTGTCCACTACCGGCGCCGAGGCGCTGTACTCGGACATGGGCCACGTGGGCCGCGGCAACATCTACTTCACTTGGCCGCTCATCAAGATAGCCCTCGTGCTCAACTACTTCGGCCAGGGTGCGTGGATTCTGCGCAACCAGAACAATCCGGCGCTCGCGGGCGTGGAGGGCGTCAACCCGTTCTTCCAGATGATGAGCCCCAACGTGCGCTACGTGGCCGTGCTGCTGTCCGTCACGGCCGGCATCATCGCCTCGCAGGCGCTCATCACCGGCGCATTCACCATGGTTTCCGAGGCGACCGGCCTCAACTGGATGCCCCACCTGCAGGTGCGCTACCCGGCCCGCACGCGCGGCCAGCTGTACATCCCCACCATCAACGTGGTGCTGTGCGCGGCCACGCTGATCGTGCTCGGCATCTTCAAGGACTCCGAGCACATCTCCGCCGCGTACGGTCTGGCGCTGACCATCACCATGATCACCACCACCATCCTGCTCGCCGTCTATCTGTGGTACGACGGCCGGCGCGTGGGCGCGATCGTGTTCACCGTGGTGTTCCTGGCCATCCAGGTGATGTTCTTCATCGCCTCCATGGCGAAGTTCCTGCACGGCGGCTGGTTCACGCTGCTGCTCACCGTGGCCATCCTGATCATCATGTACACGTGGAACGAGGGCACCAAGCTGGAGCGCGCCCAGCGCCGGCACATGGCCCCCAAGGACTGCCTGCCCGCGCTGGAGCGCCTGCACGGCGACTTCCGCATCCCGTACTTCGCGGACAACATCGTGTACCTGACCTCCGACGCGGACATGAAGCGTCTGGACACGGACATCTTCTTCTCCATCTTCGCCGACCACCCCAAGCGTGCGCGCGCCTGGTGGGCCGTGTCCGTGCAGACCACGGACGAGCCGTTCACCCGCGAATACTCGGTGGAGAACTTCGGGACGAACTACCTGTTCCGCGTGCGCATCCGTCTGGGCTTCAAGGTCAACCAGTCCATACCGGCGTACCTGCACCAGATCATGCACGACCTGTCCCGGTCCGGCGAACTGCCGCAGCAGAAGTCCATCTACCCCAAGGTGGACGCCGACCCGCAGATCGGCACCATCCGCTACGTGCTCATCCACAAGGCGCTCATGCCCGAGTCGAAGATCTCCTCGCGCGGCGCGCTCTCGCTGCAGATCAAGTATGCGATCCGCCACGTGGCCGGCTCGCCCGTCAAATGGTTCGGCCTGGCCCCGTACAATCCGCTCATCGAAACGCAGCCGCTGTTCGTCTCCACCCGCCGCGTGCCCGGTCTGGTGCGCGTGGGGATGCGGCCGGCTGCCAAGAAGTGAAACGATTGCCGCGGCGGTCGGGAGGAAGCCGCCGGAACCGAAGGCCGGCCATAAGAAACCGTTATAGCGTCCCGGCGGCGTTTTCGCAGATCGGCCGTTACAGTAGGTAGACATGTGCAGATTGCTCGGATACGCCACGTCGGGCCGCAATCTCAGCCTTCAGGATGTGCTGGGAACGCGGCTGGCCGAACAGTACCGTCAGCAGTCCATGATCCACAACGACGGTTGGGGTTGCGCGCTCGTCACCGAGCCGACCGTGACACGCCACTTCTCCGACGGCGGCGCACGCACCCCGGAAACCGCGACCCGCGTGTACAAGTCCACCGTGGCGGCGCGGTTCGACCAGATCTACCAGATCGTCTCCCGTCAGGGCGCGCGCGGCGGCATCTACCATCTGCGCCTCGCATCCTCCGGCCTGCCGCTGATCATCGAGAACCAGCAGCCGTTCTTCTGCGACGGCCTGAGCTTCATGCACAACGGGGACATCTCCTCCGAGGAGACCGGGCTCAACATCGTCACCAACCGTAATTTCCCCGTCAACCGGGAGATTCTCGCGGAAACCGGCGGACGCAGCGACTCCGCCATCTACTTCGCGCTCGTGCTCGAACGCGTGCGCATGGGTTGCACGCTGGCCGAGTCCGTCTCCCAGGCCGTGGCGCTACTGCGCCGGTACTACCCGCTGAGCTCCTACAACTGCATGCTGCAGAGCGAAAACGAACTGGTGATCCTGCGCGCCTGCGCCCGTACCGAGGTCTCGCCGCGCGTGGTGGAGCTGTACGCGTCCTACGGCATGGAACGTTTCGCCTACGACTACCGCGTGATCCGCTATCGCAGGCTCAACACCGGCGGCGTGGTGGCCGCCTCCTCCGGGTTCGACCAGCCCGCCGAATACGGGTGGACCGAACTGCCGAACGACCACATGATCGTCGCCTCCAACCGCACCGGGGAGTTCCGCCTGCGCACGTTGTAACGCGTCGGCAACCGCTGGCAACCGATGCGAACGCCGGCGCAGCACTGCACTATACTGGGGCCTGCTACCGACGGTACCGAAACCTACGTCAACGACGACCAGAGGAGCGTGGCAACGCATGCATCGGCCGGACTTCGCCTCCAACGTCCACTACCAGCATGTCCTCAACGCCTTCCGCGGGGAGCGCTACTCCGCGCGGGACGTCTACAACCTCGTCCTGCCCATCTTCGTGGACACCGTGTTCATGACGCTCGTGGAATTCTGCAACACCGGCATCATCAGCTCCGACGGCCCGGCCTCCGTGGGTGCGGTGAACACCGCCAACGCGGTCCACTGGCTCATGTTCGGCACGTTCAACGCCATCGCGCTCGGTACCTGCGTGCTCGTCTCGCAGCACTTCGGCGCCGGTCACCGCGAACAGATCGGGCGGGTGACCGCCTCGGCCATCCACGCCATGCTGGCCGTCACCGTCGTGTATTCCGCGATCGTGCTCGCCTTCGAGGACCAGATCATCACGTTCCTGTTCGGAGCCGCCGAACCGGACGTGTTCGCCAACATCCACGTGTTCCTGTTCGGCCTGCTCGTCAGCTACCCGCTGCGAGGCCTGTACAATGCCGTGGCCGGGGCCCTGCGGGGCATCGGGCGCACGCGCGTCACGCTCGCCCTGTCCGTGGTGGCGAACGGCAGCAACATGGTGCTCAACATCGTGTTCGTGGTCTGGCTACGCATGGGCGTGCCCGGACTGGCGTGGTCCGTGGTGGTCTCGCAGATCATCGGTGCCGCCATGGGCGTGGCGCTACTGAAAAGCTATGCGCCGCAACTGCACGTGACGCGCGCCATGCTGCTGCGCGTGGACGTGCGGCGCATCGGCAACGTGCTGTCCGTCAGCCTGCCGTTCATTCTCGAGGACCTGTTCTTCAACGGCGGCAAGCTCATCATCCAGATGTTCATCGTCCCGTTCGGTACGCTGCAGCTGGCCGCGAACGGCATCATCGGCTCGTGGTGCCATCTCATCGAGATCGCGCCGCGCACGCTGAGCGTCGCCATCGTGCCCATAGCCGGGGCCAGCATGGGCGCGGGCGACGTGAAGTACACGCGCAAGATCATGCGCTCGTTCATCCTCGCCGGCTCTCTGGTCTCCGGCGTGGCCGGCCTGCTGCTCGCCGGACTGTTCCCGTGGGCCATCACCTCCTTCTACCACGCCGACCCCGCCACCTACGGCATCCTGTGGACGCTCATGTGGATGAACGTGATCGCCTACCCGCTGCTGTTCTCCGCGCAGTCCGTGCTGCCGTCCATGCTGCGTTCCGCCGGTGACGGCAAGTGGACCACCATCTGCTCGCTGAGCTCCATGTGGATCTACCGCATCGGCGTGGGCTACCTCGTCTCCGTGGTGCTGAACTACCAGATCGTGGGCCTGTGGGCCGTGTGGCTCACTGAATGGGGCGTGCGGACGCTGCTGTTTTACCTGCGCTACCGCACCGGGCGGTGGACGCGGCATCGACTCGTGGACTGAGCCGCCACTCATCGGAACGCCGCATTCCCAATATGTGGCATGTCTCGTACACTGGTCATGGAGCACACAACAGCAATCGACACGAAAGGTGGAGCTGTGGCTGAAGAACTGGCAAACATCGGTGTGGTGGGCCTCGCCGCGATGGGAGCGTCCCTGGCGCGCAATCTGGCACACCACGGCAACACGGTGGCCGTCTACAACCGTCACTACTCGCGTACCGAAACCCTCATCAACGAGCACGGCAGCGAAGGCAAGTTCATCCCCTCCAAGACGCTCGAGGAGTTCGTGGCGTCGCTCGCCAAGCCGCGCACCGCGATCATCATGGTCAAGGCCGGAGACCCGACCGACCAGATGATCAACGCGCTCGCGGACCTCATGGAGCCGGGTGACATCATCGTGGACGCGGGCAACGCCTACTTCAAGGACACCATCCGCCGCGAAAAGGCCATCCGCGCCCGCGGTCTGCACTTCGTGGGCTGCGGCGTCTCCGGCGGCGAGGAAGGCGCCCTCAAGGGTCCGTCCATGATGCCCGGCGGCACCGAGGAATCCTGGAAGACCCTCGGCCCGATCCTCAAGACCATCTCCGCGCAGGCGGAAGGAGAACCGTGCGTCACCCACATCGGCTCCGACGGTGCCGGCCACTTCGTGAAGATGGTGCACAACGGCATCGAATACGCGGACATGCAGCTCATCTCCGAAAGCTACGACCTCATGCGCCGTGGCCTCGGCCTGAGTGTGGATGAGCTCGCGGACGTGTTCACCGAATGGAACAAGGGCGACCTCGACTCCTACCTCATCGAGATCACCGCCGAAGTGCTGCGCCACAAGGATGCCAAGACCGGCAAGCCGTTCCTGGACATTGTCGTGGACCGCGCCGGCATGAAGGGCACCGGCACCTGGACCGTGCAGACCGCGCTGGCCCTCGGCACCCCGGTCACCGGCATCGGCGAGGCCGTGTTCGCCCGTGGACTGTCCTCCGAGGCGGATCTGCGCGCCGAAGCCCAGACCAAGACGCTCGCCGGGCCCGAGCCGGAAGGGGCGTTCAGCGCCATCGCCGCCGACCCGGAGGAGCGCGCCGCGTTCATCGAGGACGTTCGTCAGGCCCTGTACGCCTCCAAGATCGTCGCCTACGCGCAGGGGTTCAACGAGATCGAAGCCGGTGCGAAGGAATACGGCTGGAAGATCGACCTCGGTGCCGTGGCTCGCATCTGGCGCGGTGGCTGCATCATCCGCGCGAAGTTCCTCAACCGCATCTCCGACGCGTACGATTCCGGCGAACAGTTCGGTTCCCTGCTGTTCGACCCGTTCTTCAAGGCCGCGGTGGAGGGCGCCCAGGCGTCCTGGCGCCGCGTGGTGGCCCGCGCCGCCGAAGCCGGCATCCCGGTCCCGGTGTTCGCGAGCTCCCTGGCCTACTACGACGGCCTGCGCTCCAAGCGCCTGCCCGCCGCCCTGATCCAGGGCCAGCGCGACTTCTTCGGCGCGCACACCTACGGGCGCGTGGACGAGCCGGGCGTGTTCCACACGCTGTGGGCCGAGCCGGGCCGCAAGGAGATCAAGCAGGCCTGACGGCTGTTTGGCTGATCGGCTGCGTCAATCGCAAACGGGTGTGCGCGGGATCTGATGTGGTCCTGCGCACCACCCGTTATTGTGTTGTGCGTTGTGCGGCGTGCGGCGTCGGAATCGCCTGTCAGCTCTGTCTGTCAGCCGCGCTTGGCGTTGGCGTCGCGGTCGAGCAGCCACAGGGACTGCCCACGGCCGGCCGCGAAGGAGCTCGGCACGTGCGGGTTGTCCGCTCCGGCCAGCGCCCCGGCCACCGCGTCGGCCTTGCCTGGGGTGGAGGCGATCATCCACACCGCATGGCAGGCATGGATGAACGGCACGGTCAGACTCACGCGCAGGGGCGGCAGCTTGGGGGAGTGGTTCACGCCAGTCACCTTGACGGCCGGGTCCGCGGAGAGCACTTCGGGGTGGTCGGGGAACAGCGAGGCGAAATGACCGTCCGGACCGATGCCGAACATGGCCACGTCGAAGGTGCCGTCCGCGCCGAGTTCGCGCTCGATCTCGGCCTGATAGTCGGCGGCCGCGCGGGCCAGCACCGCATCGTTGTCCGCGTCCGTGGCATCGGCGATCTCGGCGGCGGAACGCTTGTCCGCCGGCATCTCGTGCACATGGGACTCGGGAATCTGGCCCGAGGCGATCATCGCACCGAACCACGCCTCACGCGCCTGCCGGGCGTTGCGATCGGGATCGTCCGCCGCCACGAAGCGCTCGTCCCCCCACCACAGGTGCACGCGGCTCCAATCGACGATGGCGTTGAGCGGATTGGCGGGCAGTGCGGCCAGTACCGCATTGCCGTCGCGGCCGCCGGTCAGCGCAATGTCCGCGCGGTCGGCCACGGCCAGCCGGTCGGACAGCGCGATGAGCAGCCGGGACGCCACGGCCTCGTGCAGCAGGCTGCGATTCGGGTAGACAACGACCGTGCGCGGCGCGGTGGATGCGGTATGTGCGGTGTGTGCGGCGAATGGCATGATGTGCTCCTTACGGTTTTCTGGTTCGGGGGTTCGGTAATTCTCTGGTTCTCTGGTGCAACGGCTGGCGCTCGGACGGCTCACGACTCGGGCATCCATGGTCCTGTGGTGCAGAAAAAGCCGCGCATGCCGTCCGTGTGGCGTCCGGCATGCGCGGCTTTCCGAGGGCATCGTGACGAGGTCCGTTCCGGTCCGTCACTCGTGATCGACCAAGGACCAGCCCTTGGTGATCACCTCGGCGTAGATCTCGTCCGGATCAAGCCGGCGCAGTTCCTCGCTCAGGCAGTCCTCGAGCGGTCGAGCGGGCATGGACATGCTCTGGTCGGCCTGACCGGGCTGGCGGATCGTCGCCTGATCGTCGGCCGGTCTCAGCAACGCCAGCTCGCCGTCCTCACGGTCGAAGTACACGCCCTGCACGGCCTTCGCTTCCGGGTCGCGCTCCACGCGCACCGGCACGTCGAGCCGTAGCGCCAGCCACGAGACCAGCAGCTCCGTCGGAATGTCGTTCGTGGGACCAACCACGCGCACCGAGCGGATGGGCAGGTGCGGCGGCTGGTCCAGCATAGTGGCCAGCAGGGCGCGCCAGATGGTCAGACGCGTCCAGGAAAGGTCCACGTCCTTCTCGCTGTAGTGGGCGCGCAGGGCGGTGAACGCGGCTTCCGGGTTCGGGGCGCGCATCGCGTCGGTGATGCGGCTGCGGGCCATGCGGCCGATCGGATCCACTGCCGGGTTCTCCGGGGCGCGCGTCGGCCACCACGCCACCACGGGCGCGTCCGGCACGAGCAGCGGGATCACCAGCGTGTCGAGATGGCGGGTGAGCGCGGCGGTGGGCTTCAGGATGATGATCTCGCCCGCGCCGGCGTCCGCGCCGAAACGGATCTGGCCGTCCAGCGTGGAGCTGTGGTCGGCGATGTTCGTATCCACGTGGCCGTCCGTCACGATCGCAATCACGCGGCACGGATGCTCGCGGCTGGCGGCGTTCGCCACCTCCAGCGACGCCTCGAGATTCGCCGCGTCCGTGGTGATGAGCAGCGTGAGCACGCGACCCAGCGCCGCCTCGCCGCGCTCCTCGTGCAGTTCGTCGATCTTGCGCGAGATCGCGCCGGTCGACGTGTCCGGCAGTTCAAGAATCATGGCATCCTCCAATGGTGTCCGTCGCGGGCGAGCATGGCGTCGGCCTCCTCGGGGCCCCACGTGCCTGCGCGATACGGTTGCGGCTGGCCGAGCGTGGACCAGAACTCCTCGATCGGGTCGAGGATCTCCCAGCTCAGCTCCACCTCGCGGGTGGTGGGGAACAGCGGCGGGTCGCCCAGCAGCACGTCCAGAATCAGGCGTTCGTAGGCTTCCGGCGAAGCCTCGGTGAACGAGCGGCCGTAGCTGAAGTCCATGCTCACGTCGCGCACCTCCATGGCCGTGCCCGGTACCTTCGAACCGAAGCGCATGGTCACGCCCTCGTCCGGCTGCACGCGGATCACCACGGCGTTGCGGCCGAGCTCCTTGGTGGCGGTCGTCTCGAACGGCAGGTGCGGGGCACGCTTGAACACCACGGCGATCTCTGTGACGCGCTTGCCCAGCCGCTTGCCGGTGCGCAGGTAGAACGGCACGCCTGCCCAGCGGCGGGTGTCCACGTCGAGGCGGATCGCCGCATACGTTTCGGTGGTGGACGCCGGATCGATGCCCTTCTCGTCCAAGTAGCCGACCACGCGCTCGGAGCCCTGCCAGCCGGCCGCATACTGGCCGCGGGCGGTGTGGGCCGCCAGGTCGTGCGGCAGGCGAATGGCGGAGAGCACCTTGGTCTTTTCCGTGGTCAGGTCCGCGGCGGTGAACGACACCGGCTCCTCCATGGCGGTCAGGGCCATGAGCTGCAGCAGGTGGTTCTGGATCACGTCGCGTGCGGCGCCGATGCCGTCGTAGTAGCCGGCGCGCCCGCCGATGCCCATGTCCTCGGCCATGGTGATCTGCACGTGGCTGACGTAGTTGGCGTTCCAGATCGGTTCGAACATGGTGTTCGCGAACCGCAGGGCCAGCAGGTTCTGCACGGTCTCCTTGCCGAGGTAATGGTCGATGCGGAACACCGATTCGGGGGCGAACACCTCGGAGACCACGCGGTCGAGCTCCTTGGCGCTGGACAGGTTGTGCCCGAACGGCTTCTCGATGATCACGCGGCGCCATGCCCCCTCGGTGGAATGCGCCAGACCGCAGGCGGCGAGCTGACGGGACACCACGGGGAACGCGCGCGGCGGCACGGACATGTAGAACGCGTGGTTGCCTCGCGTGCCCAGGTCGCGGTCGAGCTCCGAAACCGTGTCCGACAGGCGGCCGAACGCATCGGCGTCGTCGAAGGTGCCGGTCACGAAGCGCAGGCCGTTGCGTAGCTGGGCGAACGTGTCCTCGTTGAACGGCGTGCGGCAGTGCTCGCGCACGTGCTCCTCCACGAAGTTCGCGAACTTCTCGTTGTCCCAGTCGCGCCGTCCGAAGCCGATCAGGCCGAAGCTCGGCGGCAGCAGGCCGCGGTTGGCCAGATCGTACACCGCCGGAAGCAGCTTTTTCTTGGCCAGATCGCCGGTGACGCCGAAGATCACCAGACTGCACGGCCCGGCAATGCGCGGCAGACGCATGTCGCGCGGGTCGCGCAGCGGGTTGGTCCAAGCCATATCCCCTCCTTGCAGGTCGTTGCGGGAAACACCATCCCTGCCGATTGTAGAGGTAGACGCGGGACCGTGTTCGATTCATGCCATATGCTGGGGCGTTCGGGCGTCCGGCCCGCAGGGCTAGGATGAGTGGCATGGGCATGATTCCGAGCGTCGAACAGATCGACGAACTTCACCATGAATACGCGCCGAGCGAAGACGCCTATGAGCTCATCCACACGCATTGCGTCATCGTGGCCACGATCGCCCGGCAGGTGGCCCACCATGCGAACGCGCTGTTCATGCGCCGTTGCACGCTGCCGGCCGACGCGCCGGAGCGCAACGGCGGATTCGACTCCGGTGCCGTGCATGGCGGCACGGTTCCGCCGCGTCTCATCGACGAGCATCTGGTGGTGGTCGGCGGACTCCTGCACGACATCGGCACCTACACGGTGCTCAAGCATGACGGCACCGACGGCGAACCGCTCAAGTTCAGCCATAAGCGCTACATTCTGCACGGGCTCAACGGGTACGAACTCCTGCTGAAGGCGGGTGTGGACGAGTCGATCGCCGAGTTCGCCCGCAACCACACCGGCGTGGGGCTCACGCGCGAGGCCGTGGCGGAGCAGGGTCTGCCGTTGCCCCCGGCCGACTACGTGCCGGTGAACCTTGAGCAGGAGGTGGTGATGTATGCGGACAAGTTCCACAGCAAATCCGTGCCGCCGAAGTTCCTCACCGTGGACGCGTACACGGCCCGCGCGGCCCGATTCGGCGAATCCAACCGCCGCACGTGGCTCGATCTGGTGGCCAAGTGGGGTGTCCCGGACGTGCCGGCGCTCGCCGAGCAGTACGGCATGAGGGTGATCTGAGGGCCTTTCGGCAAAATCCGGTTCACACGTTGAACGGCGAAAAAACTCGTGAATCGGCAATCGCACGTTTCCGCGCAGAGCCGCGCACGGGGTTTGGCTTCATTCTGCGGATTTGCATGTTCGGTTGGTCGGTCGGGCCGGTTCACAAGTTGAAGTCGAAAAAAACTTGTGAACCGGACCATGATGAGTGCAAGGTTGTACTTATGCCGAGGGGTGTGTATATTTGAGTCTGACACAAAAGTACAAGGTTGTACCGCCCGACGGTGCGCCAAATGCCCGCGGCGCGAACGGACGCCGGTTGCACCGTCGTCTCGCAGCCGCCGTGCCAACCTGTCACCCTTCAAGGAAAGGACATCCTCATGGCAGACACCGCAGTCTCCCCGGCCACTCCATCCGCACGACTCATCGTGGACGACGATTTCGAGCTCGCCCCTGTCAACCCCCGCCTGTTCGGCTCGTTCGTCGAACACCTCGGCCGCTGCGTGTACGGCGGCATCTACGAGCCCGGCCATCCAGAGGCGGACGAGGACGGTTTCCGCAAGGACGTGATCGAACTGGTGCGCGAGCTCGGCGTGACCACCGTGCGCTACCCGGGCGGCAACTTCGTCTCCGGCTACCGCTGGGAGGACGGCGTGGGCCCCAAGGACCGCCGTCCCCGTCGCCTCGACGAGGCTTGGCACTCCACCGAAACCAACCAGTTCGGCCTGCATGAGATGGCCGCCTGGCTCAAGAAGACCGGGGACAACGAGCTCATGGAGGCCGTGAACCTGGGCACCCGCGGCCTGCAGGAGGCGCTCGACCTACTCGAATACGCCAACATCCCCGGCGGCACCGAACTGTCCGACCGTCGCCGCGCCAACGGCGCCGAGGAGCCGTTCAACATCCGCATGTGGTGCCTGGGTAACGAGATGGACGGTCCGTGGCAGATGGGTCACAAGAACGCGCAGGACTACGCTACGCTCGCCTCCGACGTGGCCCGCGGCATGCGCCAGATCGACCCGGATGTGGAGCTCGTGGTGTGCGGCTCCTCCGGCCACAACATGAAGACCTTCGGCGAGTGGGAGGAGACCGTGCTCGGCAAGGCCTACGATCTGGTCGACTTCGTCTCCTGCCACGCCTACTACCATCCGGAGAACGGCGACGTGGCCAGCTTCCTCGCCGCCGGCGTGGACATGGACGGCTTCATCAAGGATGTGGCCGCCGCGATCGACGCCACCAAGTCCCGCCTCAAGTCCACCCACGACGTAGCCATCAGCTTCGACGAGTGGAACGTGTGGTATCAGGGCTCCGAACCGAGCAAGGTGCCCGAGGGCATCGGCAACTGGCCGGTCGCCCCGCATCTGCTGGAGGACGTGTATTCCGCTCTGGACGCCGTGGTGTTCGGCGATCTGCTCGTCACCCTGCTCAAGAACGCGGACCGCGTGCATGCCGCGAGTCTCGCCCAGCTGGTCAACGTGATCGCCCCGATCATGACGGCTCCCGGAGGCCCCGCATGGCGGCAGACCACGTTCTACCCGTTTGCCGAGACCGCGCGTCTGGCCAAGGGAGGCACCGTGTTCGAGCCGAAGCTGCGCACCGAAACCGTGCCCACCGACCGCTATGGCGACGTGCCCGGCGTGGATGCGGTGGCGGTGCGCACGGCGGACGGCAACGTGGCGGTGTTCGCCGTGAACCGTTCGCTCGACGCCGCAACGCCGTTCGAGATCGAGCTGCCCTCCCGCGCAGGCGGCGCATGGTCCGAGGTCTCCGCGCGCACGCTGCATGAGGACGACATGCACGCGGCGAATACGCTTGAGGACCAGAACCGCGTCACCCTGCACGCCAATCCGACCGCCGTGCTGGACGGTGCGGACGGCACGGTCGGCACGGTCGGCACGGATGCGCGTACGGTCCGCGTCACACTGCCGCCCGTCTCCTGGACCGTTGTGGAGGTTCGCTGACGGTCGCTACCATCGGACCCAGCTACCATCGGACAGTATGAGCAGCAAGCGAGTCACCATCACCGACGTCGCCCGTGAGGCCGGCGTCTCCATCAAGACCGTGTCGAACGTCATCAACAAGGGCGGTTCGATGCGGCCGGAGACGCGGGCCCGCGTGGAGGAGACCATGCGTCGGCTCGGCTACCGCGTCAACATTTCCGCACGCGCAATGAAGGCCGGCCGCACCGGGCTGATCGGACTGGGCATCACCAGTTTCGACCAGCCGTTCATGCCGTACTTCGCGGACAGTGTCATCGCGGCGGCGCGGCGGCGCGGGTACGGGGTCATCACCGACACGTACCCGCCGAACGGCAGCATCTCCGGCATCGTCGAGGAGACGTATCGTCTGGGCGCCGACGGGTGGATTTTCTTCGTCGGTTCCACCTTGCCGGACGGGGGTGCGGAGTTGCGGCAGTCGTATCCGGTGGTCGCAGCGAGCGATTACGCGCTCGGACCGGCCACCGGGGACAGGGTGGACCGGGTGGCCATGCCGAATCAGGAGGCCATGCATGCCCTGACCGGTCGTCTGCTGGACGTCGGCTGCCGTTCGATCGCTGTGACGGGGGCCCGCGTGGACGGTCCGCAGGCGCTGGCCCGTGTGCTTGCCGGCGAGGACGGCACCACGGCCCAGCGCGTACGCGGGTTCGTGGAGGCCATGCGGGAGCGCGGGCTGGAGCCGGACTGGCGGTATCTCTCCACGCCGTCCGCATGGAACCGGGCCGACGGGGCCCGGGCTGTGCGCACGATTCTGGATTCCGGACTGCCCCGGCCGGACGCGATCATGTGCCTCAACGATGCGGCCGCGCTCGGCGCGATCACCGAGCTGCAGAGGCGCGGCCTGCGGGTGCCGCAGGACATTCGCGTCACCGGATTCGACAACGTGCCGGAGGCCGAGTTCGCCACGCCGTCCCTCACTACCGTCGATCCGTTCGTGGAGGAGTATGCGCGTCTGTCCGTGGACATGCTCATCGAACGCATCGAGGGGTTCGACGGGCCGACGCGTGAGCGGGTCACGGGATTCGAGGTCAGCGACCGCGCATCCGCCCGCTAGTGCGTCGGCCCGCTGATGCACTAGCGGGCCGACAGGGCTACAGCGTGTAGATCTTGTCCGCCACGTCGTGCGCCAGATCCGCGTCTTCGGTCACGATCACGACGGTCTTGTTGTCCTTGTGGGCTATGCGCCGGAACAGTGCGATGATCTCGCTGCGGGTGGGGTCCTCGAGTTCCGCCACGGGCTCGTCGGCAATGATGACTGCAGGCTCGCAGCTCAGCGCCTTGGCGATGGCCACGCGGCGCCGGTGGATGTCCGGCAGTTCGCTCACGCGGGTCTCATTGTGCTCGGCGGGGAAGCCGACCTCGGCCAGCAGGTCTTCCGCGATGAGCGGCTTGGGCTTGAGGAAGTTGCGCCCGGAGGCATCCATCGCGTTGACGATGTTGCCGAGCGCCGTCAGGTCGCCCCTGAGACTGTTGCGCTGAAGCACCAGACCGGCGAAGTGGCCGCGCAGCTCGGTGCCCGCGATCTCCTCGAGGTCCTTGCTCTTGAACATCACGTGGCCTTCCTCGGGCCGGCCCATGGCGGTCATGAGAGTCAGCAGGGCCACGCGCTGCTCGTCGGACGAGGGCACCACCGCATACACGCGGCGGTCGTAGAATGCCAGATCCACGCCGTCAAGCACCTTCGGCCCACGCCTGCCGGCGGTGTAGCCGACGCGCTTGAATGCCAGCGTCGGATAGGTGGAGAACACGATGGAGTCCTCGCGGGAGATCTCACGGTCGATCTTCGAGGCGACCATCACGGGGGCGGCCTCCGCGGGCTTCTCCCCGGAGGTGGTTTCGGCGTCGGCCGTGGCCTTGGCCGCGTCCTTGGCGGGCAGCCCCAGTGCGGCGGCGATCAGCGCGTCGGTCTGGTCGAGTGCGGGCGCGTGCCCGCCTTCGGCGGCCCCGTCCGCAACGCTCTGCTCGTCGGCCTCGTCGTCGTATACGATGCCGAACGGCACCGCCGGCGCGTCGTCGTCCGTTCCGTGGGTCTTGAGGTTCTCGTCGATGTCCTTGCCGTCGTTCGCGTTCATGTGCTGCTCCTGCTCGTCGTTGTGGTTGAAGTCGCGATTGCGTTCGTCCGTCATGGCGGTCAGGCATCCTTCCGCGCGGCGAACAGCGTGGACGACCGGTAGCAGGCCGCGCGCACCCAGCAGATCACGGCCATTGCGGCCATTGCCCCCAGGGCGGCCCAGACGCACTGCCAGATCAGATTCGCTTGCGGAGTACCGTGCACTTCGGTGGTGAGGCGGGCGATGATCGGTGCGGTACCGAACCCGGCGCCCAGATAGCCGATGAGCACGCCGACCAGCGTGGGCAGGATGAGTTCGAGTGCGAACTGCCAGCCGATGCGTGCGCGGCTGACGCCCACGGCGATGTCGTAACCGATCTCCTCCGATCGGCGCGACAGCGTCCATGCGATCAGCGCCACGGCGAGCACTCCGCCCACGCTCCACAGCGCGATGAGCGTCGGGGTGAGCTTGCCGCCCAGATCCTTGAGTGGCTGGATGTTGGCCTCGTAGGAAGCGATCTTGGGCGAGGAGACGACGTAGTCGTCGCTCAGGCCTGCCTGCTTGACCGCAGTCTTGAACTGGTCGTACGCGGCGAGCGTATCCAGCTTGAAGGTCACGTTGAGCGCGTTGGTCTTCTGGGAGTCGTCGGTGGGGGAGAGCCCCGCGTTGCTGAAGCCGTAGTAGCTCGTGTAGATCGCGTTGTCCGGGTCGAGGTCGTTGCCGAGGGACGGGGTGACGCCGGAGGCGGTGGTCCGGTAGATGCCGGAGACGGTGAAGGTGACCGTCTTCGATGCGTCGAGCGGGTTGGTCACGGTGATGGTGTCGCCGACCTTGGTGCCGTTCTTGTCCGCGAGGGCCTTGGGAATGATCGCGTTGCCCATGCCGTTCTGGTCGAAGGTGAGGTCTGCACCCTCGACGATCTCGTATGCGCCGAGCGGGCCGTCCTGCGAGGAGCCGGCGTCGTAGAAGCCGGTCACGGTGAAGCTGGAGCCGTTCACGGGCTGGATCTGGCCGTTCGCGGCGGGCGTCACGGCGGTTTCGTCGTACTGCGGGGTGAAGTTGACGCCTGCGTTGCTCAGCGCCTCGGCGTAGGCGGACCAGTCCTGCCATGACAGGTTGTAGTCGTTCCAGTTGATCTGGCTCGCGTCGCTCACGCCCTTGGCGACCATGACCTTCTGGCGGTCCACGCTGATCTTCGCATCCGGGGAGATGGCCTGGTAGACGGAGCCGATGGCCGACTCGTAGGAGTAGCGGGCGGACAGGGCGAACATGGAACCCGCCGATACGACGGCGGCGATGAGGACCACCAGAACGGTGCGCGTCTTGTGATGCGTCATCGCGGTCCAGGCGTTCTTGAGAACGAACATACTTCAGCTACTCCGGTTTTCCTTGTTTCGTTGGCCGGGACGCGCAGGCGCCCCGTGCATTCACTATGGGCAAGGGACGTGGACGTTCTCTTGCCGCTGCCTATAGTAATACTGCAAGGAATCTGAAAGAATGCTGGCAATCTGTGCCTTGCAGGTCGTGTGACGGTTCGTCCCCGTCCCCGGAGACTTCGTCGATCGGCGCTACACTGTCCGATAGCACTCCCATGGCAGCCGATTCCGAGAGGTGATCTATGCGCACGTTCCCACGCCACATCCGCGGCAGAAGCATGAGGAACCTCAGGGCCGTGACAGGTTGGCGCATGGTGGCGCGCGTGCTGTACGTGGTACTCGCTTCCTTCGGAGGGCTGCTCCTGTCCACCTTCATCGTGTACGGTGCGTCCGCGGTAAAGATGACCTATGAGGCCGACCGCATGATCGGTTCGGCCGAGAACCTCGCCAATGCGGCGCTCGGCTGCGGCGGGGAGGTGAACCTCGCCCACGCCTCGCACGACATGGTCGACTCCGCCACCAAGCTGCGCGACGAGCTCGACAGCGCGAAGTGGACGATCGTGCGCGACCACACCTCCTACGGCAACGACATCACCGCCGCACGCACCATGCTCGGTGCCGTGGCGGATCTGGTGGACGGTCCGTTCAGCGACCTCATGGGCCTGTCGGACCAGTTCTCCGGCTTCTCCATGGACAACAAGACCGTCGATCTGAGCGCCCTGCTCGGCATTCCCGGCATCCTCGCCAACGCGCACGCCGTGATCGGCGAGGAGACGAACCAGCTCGCGTCCCTTGCCACGCCGTCCATCCCCGCCGTAGCCAAACTGGTGACGACTGGCCGGGCCGCCCTCGAATCGGTCGACGGCCTGCTCGCCCAGTACGACGACCTGGTCAACCTCATCCCCAGGCTGCTCGGCGCGGATGGCAAGCGCACGTACCTCGTGGCCATCTACAATCCGGCCGAACTGCGCTCCGGCGGCGGCATGGTGGGCAACGTCGCCACGGTCACCGCGGACGCCGGCAAGGTGGAGATCGGCGACTTCGTGATCACCTCGTCCTTCGAATACGGCACGAGCCCCCTTGACGACGAGAACAAGGTGGAAGGCGCGATCTTCGGCGATCAGGTGTACCGCTACCCGCAAACCACCACCGTCAACCCCAACTTCCAGCGCGCGGCTGTGACCCTCAAGAACCTGTGGGCCGCCCAGCCCGGCAATCAGGGAGTGGACGTGGCCGGCGTGTTCGCGCTCGACCCGGTGTTCATGCAGGCGCTCATCGGCGCCACCGGCAACGTGACGCTGTCCGACGGCAAGGTGCTCGACGGCACGAACGCCGTCCAGTTCTTCCTGAGCGACATCTACACCGCGCACCCCGACTTCCAGGATCAGGACCGGTACACCAACGAATCCTCCAAGATCATCATGTCCAGCGTATTCTCCAACGTGGGCGCGTCCACGGCATCCGGCGTGCTGCGCGCCGTGCGTTCGGCCTCCGCGGACGGGCACTTCAAGGTGTGGATGGAACAGGTGGACGAGCTGGAGGCCCTGGTGCAGACCCAGGTGCTGAGCCCCAACGCGGCCGGCATGCTGCCCGACGACCCACTCAACCCAACGGCCGGCGTCTACCTCACCGAGGCGGTGGCCAGCAAGCTTGACTGGTACCTGCAGGTGGAAACCACCGTGACCCGCACCTGCGGGCCCACCTTCGCATCCGCGTCGCGCAGCCTGAGCGATCTGGTCGACGCCCGTCCCCGCTCCACCATGCTGGGCGCCATCTCCTCCAAGACCCTCGGCGACGAATACACCGTGCAGGTCACGCTGCGCAACACCATGACCGAGCAGCAGGCCATCGACCTGCCCAAGTTCGTGACCGGCGAGACCGACAGCGGCACCATGCAGCCGCGCCTATTCCTCATGGCCCCGGCCGGCGGAGAGATCACGTCCATCGCCTACGAGTCCGGCGACTTCGTGGCCAACGGCATCGTGGGCGATCACCAGTTCATCAACCTGCGCCTGACGGATGGCGTCAAGCCGGAGTCGGAGGTCACCGTGGCGTTCACCGTGCGCTCCCGCGAGGACGCCACCGCGCTGCTCAACGTGGTCACCACGCCGGTGATCAACGCGAACGGCATCTACACCGGCACCAACGGGCAGGTCACGGATCAGTGCGGCGCCGACGTGCCGGACGCCCAGCAGGACCAGCGCTACGGCAGCGGCACGCTCGACCCGTCCGATCTGCAGAGCGTCGCCCCCGGGGACGCCGCCACGCCCACGCCGAGCTTTGCGCCCGAGGACCAGAGCGCGGCCACCACGTCCGGCGGGGCGTTGGATTCGCTGGATGCGTTCCGCGGCAGCATGTCCTGCCCGGTGGATCTCAAGTCGCTCGTCAGGGCGTGACGCGCGGGGTGCTTGTCCGCGAGGTGGCGTACAGTCGGAAAAGTTGTGCGGACTTCGGTCCGTCGACATGCAAACACACTCCTGCCGTCAGAGGGTCTGGCGGCCGATAGTCCGAAGGAGGTGGGTGATGTCTGCGCATAAGTACGAACTGATGTTCATCGCTGATCCTGAGCTGGACGAGCGCGGTCTGAAGAAGCTGACCGAGCAGTACCTCGAGATCGTCACCAATGAGGGCGGTTCCGTGGATGGAACCGACTACTGGGGTCGCCGCAAGCTCGCTTACGAGATCGCCGGCAAGTCCGAGGGCAACTACGTGGTGGTGAACTACACCGCCACTGCCGAGACCAGCGCCGAGCTGGACCGTGTCCTCAACCTCAACGAATCCGTGATCCGCACGAAGATCCTTCGCAAGGACGTCAAGTAAGCTTTTGCACCGTTTCGGTGCCGTTGCTAAGGGGTGACACCTATGGCAGTACCTACGATCACGATCATCGGCAACCTCGCCGCGGATCCCGAAGTCCGTCAGGGCAACAACGGTCCGTGGGCCACGTTCACCGTGATCACGCAGTCGAGCCGTCGCAACCGGGAAACCAATCAGTGGGAGGACGGCGACCGCGCCAGCTTCCGCTGCGTGGCGTACGGCGATCTGGCCGCCAATCTGGGCAGCTCGCTGTCCAAGGGCACGCGCGTCATCGCCTCCGGTCGCCTGCGCGACCGCCAGTACACGGACAGCCAGGGTCAGACCCGCTACACCACCGAACTCGTGGTGGATGAACTCGGCCCCTCGCTGCGCTACGCCACCGCTCAGGTGACCCGCACGTCCGGTGGCTCCGGCTCCTATTCCGGTGGCTTCCAGGGCGGCAACCGCGGCGGATTTCAGGGCAATCGCGGCGGCTACAACGGTGGCGCCGGGTATTCCGGTGGCGCAGGCTACTCCGGTGGCGCTTCCGCCGCCCAGCCCGCGCAGTCCGCTCCGGCTCAGGCGCCCCAGACCGGCGCCGATCCGTGGGGCACGCCGTCCAGCGGATCCTTCGGTTCGTTCGGCTCCTCCGACGATTTCGGCGGCGCCAACGACGAACCCGAGTTCTGATCCGCCAGTCCCGAACCGTTAGCAACGAATCAACCACACACTTTTCAAGGAGAACATCACTATGTCACGCAAGAGGCCGCAACCGCCGGTCAAGCCGTTCAAGAAGAAGCCGAACCCGCTCAAGGCAGCCAAGGTCACCGAGATCGATTACAAGGACGTTGCGCTGCTGCGCAAGTTCATCTCCGATCGCGGCAAGATCCGCAGCCGTCGCATCACCGGCGTCACCGTGCAGGAGCAGCGCAAGATCTCCACGGCCGTCAAGAACGCCCGCGAGATGGCCCTGCTGCCGTACGCCACCTCGGGTCGCTGATAGGAGGACCGACAGACATGGCAAAGGAAATCAAGATCATCCTCACCAAGACCGTCGCCAACCTGGGTCACTCCGGTGACGTGGTCGAGGTCAAGCCGGGCTACGCCCGTAACTACCTGGTCCCGCAGGGCTTCGCCATCGCGTGGAGCAAGGGTGCCGCCTCCCAGATCGAGGCCATGCGTCGCGCCCGTCTGGCCAAGGCCGTCGCCACCCGCGAGGATGCCGTCGCCGCCAAGAGCGCCATCGAAGGCACCACCGTCGAGATCGCCGCCAAGGTGTCCGAGTCCGGCAAGCTGTTCGGTGGCGTGTCCACCGACGCGATCGCCAAGGCTCTGGCCGACAAGGCCGCCGTCGATCCGAAGGCCATCACCGTCGAGAGCATCAAGACCACCGGCGACTTCGCCGCCACGGTCCAGCTCCACCCGGAGATCGCCGCCAACTTCACCGTCAAGGTCGTCGCCGAGTGAATCTCGGTTCGCTGACCTGAGCTTAAGCAGACGAGGGCCCCGCGCTTGGATTTCCCAGGCGCGGGGCCCTCGTCGTTGCGGTGGCAGGAAGCCCGGAGGCGGCTAGAAGTTAGATCCGTTCCAGCCCCAGTCGGTGGTCGCCGTGTAGCGGATGTACGTGCGATCCTTGGGGATGCCGAGTTCGGAGTCGAGCGCGGCCATGATCTGCTCGGTGAGCTTCTCCCATGCGTCGGACGGCACGGACCGGCCGAACACGTTGACCTCCACGTAGGCGGCCGGCTTGCTGTCGCTGCCGGCGAAGTAGATGGGCATGTCGTCTTCGAACGGGCACATCAGCCAGCCTTCGGACTTGCCGGGCACGGCCGTGATGGCCTTGCCGTAGGCGGCCTTGAGGGCCTCGCGCTGCTGCGGGGTGGTCTTGACGCTCACGTGGGTGTGAATGACGGGCATGGTTCCTCCTTGCGGGACTTGCGGGTGAGTACGCCGCCATTGTAGCTATTCCGCGGATTGTGCGCAGATCCAGCCGATTCCCTGCTACCGGTCAGCCTGCGTGAGTATAAAAGTCACTCGTGAAGAAACTGATCGCACAGCTTATGAAAT
Organism: Bifidobacterium sp. LH_389; assembly: GCF_056357235.1. Taxonomy (NCBI): domain Bacteria; kingdom Bacillati; phylum Actinomycetota; class Actinomycetes; order Bifidobacteriales; family Bifidobacteriaceae; genus Bifidobacterium; species Bifidobacterium sp. LH_389. The sequence continues at coordinate 41,529 of NZ_JBKEVR010000008.1, read as the reverse complement.
TCGGCATCGTGGGCGTCATCGCCTTCGTCATCGACTACGGCCTGATGAACATCCTGCTGATGTTCCACATGCACAACGTGCTCGCCACGTCCATCTCCTTCTTCGTGTCGCTGGTCTTCAACTATCTGGCCAGCATGAAGTTCGTGTTCAAGCACCGCCCGGACATGGCCCGCTGGATGGAGATCACCATCTTCTTCGTCTCCTCGTTCATCGGATGGATCATCAACGAGGTGATCGTGTGGCTCAGCACCTCATGGATGCCGCACGATTCCATGTACAGCATGCATGCGCAGTACATCCTGTGGACGAACGTCGGCAAGCTGGTCGCCACCGCGGTGGTGATGGTGTGGAACTTCGCGATCCGCAAGTGGCTGCTGGACGACACCCACACCAACGCCATGAACCGCCTCAAGTCCGCGGACAAGCGCCTCACCCAGGAACAGCTCGATGCGAAGTGGGAGAACAGCTTCTCACACAAGCTGGGCCTGTGGTCCCTCGCGCACACCCCCAAGGGCTGGCCGAAGTAACGCGTTCCGGCATCCGTCAGACGGTGACCTCCTGCAGCAGCGGCTTCTCGGTACCGTCCTTGATCTGCCTGAAGCCGACGAGCGCAATGACCAGTGAGCCGATCGCCAGCGCGGTCACCACGAGGAATCCGCCGTGCGAACCCATGCGGTCGATGAACTGGCCCGCGATGGCCGAGCCGGCGGACGCGCCGATCGAGTTCATCGCGCCCATCCACGCCATGCCCTCCGTGAGCCTCGTCGGCGGCACGAGGTGGAGCATGAGCTGGTTGCCGTTGATCCACGTGGGCGCCTGGCACACGCCGATGAGCAGGTAGATGATCATGATCGTCCACAGGTTGTGGGCGAACAGGAACAGGCTGATGCCGATGTTCACCACCGCCAGGCAGAAGTAGAAGCGCTTCCACAGCGGGATCGTCCAGTTCTTGGCGCCGTAGACCAGCGCGCCCATGAGCGAGCTGAACGAGAAGCAGGCGAACACGAAACCGGTGTACTGCTTCGCGCCCTGCTCGGTGGCGAACGAGATGATGGAGATGGCTGCCGCCGACTGGAACGCCCCGAGGCCGAACCAGGTGACGCACACGGCGATCAGGCCAGGTCCCCAGATCGACTCCTTGCGTTTGCCGGCGTCCGCACGCTCGGCCTGCAGGGCCGCCGCCTTGGCCGCCTCTCGTTCACGGTATTCGCGCCGGGTCATGCCGGCCGCCCGGGCCAGCTGGGTCTGCGACGGCGGTTCGGTCGTCAGCTCGGTGAGGAACATGAGCGCGCCCACCACCACGCACATGCCGGTCACGGAGAACGCCAGCAGGCCGGAGATGACGGCAAGCGTGGAGGCGAGCGGATTGCCGATCACCCACATGCACTCGTCGAACACGCCGCACAGGCTCAGCGCCCGGTCGGTGCGCACGCGGTCGCCCTTGAGCAGATGCGTCCAACGGCCGCGGCTCATGGCGCCCCACGGCGGGATGGCCGCGAGGAACGGCGTGAGTGCGTACAGCACCCATTCCGGCGCACGGTTGGTGATGCAGGTCACCAGCGCGGTCGCGGCCACGATCCACACGATGATCGTGGGGATGGAAACCTGACGCTGACCGAACTTGTCCACTAGCTTGCCCAGCAGCGGCGTGGCGATGGCCAGGGCGATGGCCTGCACGGCGGTGAGTGCGCCGGCGAGCGAATAGTTGCCGTAGTAGTACTGCACGGAGATGGTGATGGTCATGCCGACCATCGGGAACGGCATGCAGGCGATCACCGAACCGATGGAGAAGCGTGCGGTGTGCGGGATGCGCAGCAGCTCCGCATATCCGCCGAAGACCCGGGCGCCGATGTCCCTGATGCCGGCCAGTGCGGTGTTGGCCATGTCGTGCTGTCCTTTCCGTGATGGGCGGTCGCCTCGGGTCCCGGCCGCCGCGGTCCGCAATGGCCCGGCGCCCGGTCATCGGGCCCGCGATGGTTGCTCAATGATCAAACGTTTTGCGTGACGGCTGCACCGCGGTCTCCCGCGGACGTCCTCGTACCGTCACCCGCATGCTATGCCGTGCCGGGTACATCGACACGGGTACATTGGGACCATGAGCGCAACCACCATCCACTTCGTCCGCCACGGCGAGGTCCACAATCCCGAACACGTGCTGTACGAACGCCTCCCGGGCTTCCACCTGTCCGAACGCGGCCGGCGCATGGCCGAGGCCACAGGCCGGTATTTGGCGCAGAATCCGCAGACCAACACGCCGGCGGCGGTCTACTCGTCACCCTTGGAACGCACGCGCGAGACGGCGGGCATCATCATTGGCCACCTCAACGAAGCCCGCGCCGAACGTGCCGTGGTCGCCCCGGATGGCCGCGCACTGCCCGCGCTCGAACTCGCCGTAGACGACCGGCTCATCGAGGCGGGCAACGAATTCCGCGGCAAACGCATCGGCCATGGCGAAGGCGCGCTGTGGAAGCCGGAGAACATGAAGCTCGTCCGCAACCTGTACCGGCCCACCTGGGGGGAAAGCTACCGGCACATCGCCGATCGCATGGGCGCGTTCGCCGCGGAGAAGATCGTCGAATACGCTGGCTGGCAGATCATCGTGGTCAGCCACGAATCACCCATCTGGACGTTCCGCCACCTGCTGGAGACCGGCCGTCCGGAGCACAACATGCTGCTGCGGCACACGGCCCTCGCCTCCGTCACGTCCATCACGTTTGACGCGGACACCCGTCAGGTGATGAGCATCACATATGTGGATCCCGCCGCCAACGTGGCGTAAGCGCCTTCCGGACTACAATGAACACTGGTGAGACAGCAAAGGAGCCAAGCAAGATGACGTTTGCATTCGATGACGCCGCCGTGGCGCGCGTGGCCGCATCGCCCGCGGTGCGCGAGGCCGCCAAACGGGGCAGCGAACTGGTGAAACTGTGGCCGCTGACCGAGGCCATGCACATGGACAACGACGCGAAGTACGGCGAGAACCTGCAGGTGAGGCTCACCCGCGCCGCCGCCCGCATCATGACCGGCCAGGACGTGACCGTCCCGGACGCCGAATTCGTCTACGAAGGCGCCGACGCCATCCCCGGCCGTCCGCAGGAGATCGTGGACGCGCTGCTGGACGCCAACGACGCGTACGACGCCTTGGCGGACTACTCGGACACGGGCGACGCCTCGCTGGTGCTGGACGCCGCGGACAAGCTCCACGACGGCTGGCCGGACCGGACCCGCGATGCCGTGACGGGCGTGCTGGATGCCGTGGAGGCGACCTTGAAGGATGGCTCGGTACCGGGCGTCGATGTCTCGCCCGCGGCGTCCGCGGATGCGGTGGCGGGCAGGTTCGCCGTCGCGCTCGTTGCGTACGACGCGCTGCTGGACGCCGTGGACGGGGCCGATCCGCGCACGGCCGTGACGGTGCTGCTGGCCGTCAACGAGCTGCTCGAACAGCTTTCCGTGCCGCGCATCGCCCTGAGCGACACGCAGCTCGACGACCTGCTCAAGGCCCGTGCCGCCGCGCCGGACGCCGGCACCCGTCTGGACGCGACCGCCACGCTGGTGGCCCCGCTGGCCGCCTCCGAATGGGAGAAGCACCGCGAGGACGTACTGTGGGATCCCGCCGAGGCCAAGAAGAAGGCCAAGGAAGAGGATGAGAAGCGCAACAAGGAAGCGCTCGCCGCCAAGTTCGCGCACATCAAGGACGACCCCAACAAGGAGCACGTGGAACTGTAGCGGCCATGTGCCGTATAGCTGTGGCCCGGAAGGTGCATTGCCTTCCGGGCCACAGTCGTTATGGAACCGCGCCGGGCAACGAGCCGCGCGCTCCTAGCGCTGTGCGGGGATGTCGAACCGTGCTCCCTCCGGCTTGGAACGGCCGGCCAGCAGCACGATGGTGACGATCATGGCGATGGCCGCGGCGAACCAGACGATCGTGGAAATCCCCAGCGTAGTGGCGTTGCGCTCGAGGAACTGTTGCATGCCACGTCGCAACGTTTCCTCGTAGAGGGCCGGATCGTCCCCGCCCGCGTAGATGGCTGCGAATTCGGCGCCCAAGCGCGGCACGATCGCAACCGCCAAGACCTCGTTCGCCGCGGTCGCGATGACCGGGATGAGCATGAACCATCCGGAAAGGTTGGCGTCATGCAGGCGGCGGATGCCTATGGGCAGCAACGCCAGATCGGAGAGAATACCCCACGCGGCGACGATAGCCAGCCCTAGCGGGCCGATGAGCCAGCCCACGACCATGCTGACCAGTGCGACGAACAGGAACGCCCACCAGAACTCGCCGCGGGATGCACGGCCGGTGCATACGAACATCTTGGCGAACAGGCGCTTGACCGCCGCTCCGAAGCCGATGCCGTACCACGGTTTGTCGATCGGGGGCTCGAATGTGTATGCCTGCGCCGGTGCGCCCTGCGGCAGCGGCTGACCGTACTGTGGTTGCTGCTCGCCTTGGTAGCCGCCTTGGTATCCGGGCGAGAATGGGTTGGCCGGGGCGTTTCCTCCCGGCTGGCCGTACTGCGGCTGGCCGGCGTATCCACCTTGCCCGGGTTGACTATAGGACGGCTGCCCGTAGGCCGGTTGCCCGTAGTATTGCGGCTGCCCCTGCTGCGGTGCATACTGGCCATATTGAGGCATCGGCCCCGCTGGCTGTTGCGGTGCCTGTCCTCCGGCCTGCTCGTCGTTTTGTCCGGCGGTGTTGCCCTGCTGCTCGTTGTTCGGTGGGAAATTGGCCATCGCTGCCCCTTTCATGGTGTGACTTCATTCTTTCATACCTATTGGGCATCTATCTGCATAGTGTGCAGCACTGCGCAGATAGCCGTCTTCTTGGCAGTCTCCGGCCGTTCGCGCGAAAGCTCCGCTCGGAGAACGGCTGCGCAAGCCGAAACCTTCACCCCTCCTCGTCGAAGGCCACGGCATCGTCGTCCGCTCCCAGCAGCAGCCGCTCCGCCGCGGAAACGGCGAGCAGCACCACGCCGGTGAGCGCCACCACCATGAACGTGGCGCAGAAGATCAGCGGCGTGCGGAACGAGTTGTATGCCATTTGCAGCCAGATGCCCAAGCCCTTGCGCGCCCCCATGTACTCGGCCGTGGTGGCCGTGGCGAACAGGTAGGACGCGGAGATGCGCACACCGCCGAAGATCTGCCGTGCGGCCACGCGCAGCTTCACGTGCCAGAGCGTCCACCAGCGAGTAGCCCCGCAGGTCAGCGCCACGTCCTCGTAGTACTGCGGCACCGCCTTAAGCCCGCGAATGGTCTGCACGGCGATCGGAAACAGGCTGAACACCGCCACGATGGCGATCTTGCCGGAAATCTCGAAGCCGAACCAGATGATGAACAGCGGCGCGATGGTGATGAGCGGCATGGTCTGTGCCGCGGTGAGCAGCGGGAAGAACGCGGCGTTGAGAAGCGGGGAGCAGTAGAACACTACGCCAATGAGCACGCCCAGCGCCACGGCCAGCACGAATCCGGCGGTGGCCTCCTGGATCGTCACCACGGTCTGCGCCCACATCTTGGGCCACACGTCGACAGTGGCCAGCACGATCTCGCTCGGTGCGGAGAACGAATGCCGGTTCGCGTGCCCCGAATCCACCCAGATCTCCCATGCCGCCAGCAGTACCGCCACGGCGATCAGCGTGGGTACATACCGGCGAACGACGTTCTTCGCCTTGGAGGCCATGATTTCACCTTGCTTTCCGCCCGTCGGTAAGGTGAGGAGCCCGCGGGCACGGCGGAACCCATTATAAGGGTGCCCGCGGCGGCCGTCACGTCCCGCTTGCGGGGCACAATGGAGCCTATGACTGAAGCCGAAAACACCAAAGACACCAAACCCGCATTGCCGAAGGACGTTCGCGTGCGCTTCTGCCCGTCGCCCACCGGCACGCCGCACGTCGGCATGGTCCGCACCGCCCTGTTCAACTGGGCCGAGGCCCGCGCCACCGGCGGCAAGCTGATCTTCCGCATTGAGGATACGGACGCCGCGCGAGACAGCGAGGAGAGCTACAACCAGATCCTCGAGGCCCTGCGCTGGCTGGGCATCGACTGGGACGAAGGTATTGACGTGGGCGGCCCGCACGGCCCGTACCGTCAGTCCGAGCGCACTGAGATCTACAGGGATGTTGCCGCCAAGTTGCTGGCAGCCGGCTATGCGTACGAGTCCTTCTCCACCCCGGAGGAGATCAAGGAGCGCAATCTGGCCGCCGGCCGCCCGGCCGAGTTCGGTTACGACGGCTACGACCGCGACCTGACCGAGGAGCAGAAGGCCGCCTTCCGCGCCGAGGGTCGCAAGCCCGCGCTGCGCATCCGCATGCCCGACGAGGACATCGCCTTCGACGATCTCATCCGTGGCCGCATCGAGTTCAAGGCCGGTTCCGTGCCGGACTACGTGATCGTGCGCCCGAACGGCGACGCGCTGTACACGCTCACCAACCCGGTGGATGACGCGCTCATGGAGATCAACGTGGTGCTGCGCGGCGAGGACCTGTTGAGCTCCACCCCGCGCCAGATCGTGCTGTACCGCTACCTCGAGCAGCTGGGCATCGCCAAGACCACGCCGCTGTTCGGCCACATGCCGTATGTGATGGGCCAGGGCAACAAGAAGCTGTCCAAGCGCGATCCCGAGTCCAACCTGTTCAACCATCGTGACGCCGGCTTCATCCGCGAGGGCCTGCTCAACTATCTGGCCCTGCTCGGCTGGTCCATCGGCCCTGACCGCGACGTGTTCTCCATGGACGAGATGATCGCCAAGTTCGACGTGTGCGACGTGAAGGCCAATCCGGCTCGCTTCGATCTGGACAAGGCCGTCTCCATCAACGCCGAGCACATCCGCATGCTCGATCCGGCTGATTTCCTGCGCCGTTCCGTGCCGTATCTCAAGCGCGACGGCGTGGTGTCCGCGGACGAGTGGGATGCGCTGACTGATCGCGAGAGGACCGTGCTCACGGCCGCCGCGCCGCTCGTGCAGACGCGCGTGCGCCTGCTGGGCGAGGTGTCCGGCATGGTGGGCGCCCTGCTGAGCGAGGACGGGTACATCGAGCCGGACGAGGGCGCGCGCAAGACGCTAAAGGAATCCGCGCCCGAGGTGCTGGACAAGGCCATCGCGGTGCTGGAGGGCGTGGACGAGGCCGATTGGAAGACCGACGCCCTGCACGAGGCGCTGAACAAGGCGCTCGTGGAGGAGGGTGGCTACAAGCCGCGTCTGGCGTTCGGCCCGGTGCGCGTGGCCATGTCCGGCCGCCGCGTGTCCCCGCCGCTGTTCGAGTCCATGGAGATCGTGGGCAAGGCGATCACGGTGGCCCGTCTCAAGGGTCTGCGTGCTCATCTGTGAGCTCAAGGCCCGTCCGTGAGCCGATGACCGTGCGCGGACGGGCCCATATGCGGGCGATCGGCAGGTGATCGACGGGATTGCGAAATCGTTGCAATTCCGGGCGACACGCCGATGACTTGCATATGGACCGCCACCCGCGTATAGTCTTCATCTGTTGCGCGGCACGGAAACAAACCGCACAGCAGATAACTCAAGCCCCCATCGTCTAGCGGTCTAGGACTACGCCCTCTCACGGCGCCAACACCGGTTCAAATCCGGTTGGGGGTACGAAGACGCTACGGCTGATTTCAGCTGCAACGCCTTGCCAATTGGGGTGTGGTGTAATTGGCAACACAGCTGATTCTGGTTCAGCCATTCTTGGTTCGAGTCCAGGCACCCCAGCCAATGATCCTCGCAGGTATTCCTGCGGGGATTTTTTGTTTTCCGACCCGGATGCGCTTCCGGGATCGGCGGCGCCGAGTGTTGTCCACTGCCGCTGCGGTCGGCGTCGTCCCCAGCGCGGTGCGGTAGTGTGGTCCTATGATTGCCCAGTCGATTGCCCAGTCCACCCGCGCGCGCATCCGCCCGCATGACCCGCGCAACGGAGACGACTACCCGGTCTCCGTGTCCGCGCGGCTCGGACGCCTGCAATTCCACTCCTCCGGCAAATTCCGCGTGCTCCAGCTCGCGGACCTTCAGGACGGTCCCGCCGTCGCCAAGGACACCGTCCGGCTCATCGAAGCGGCCTTGGACGCCTCCCGTCCCGATCTGGTGATCTTCACCGGCGATCAGATCGCCGGATACGATCCCGCCTACGCCAAGACCTTCCGCAAACGCCGTTGGGATACCACGTGGGACGGCGTCGCCGCTGCGGGCCGATCGGTGGGTGCGATGGTCGGCAACGCCCTGCAGAGCATCACCGCCGCGCCGGAATTGCCGCAGGTGGACGAATCCGCCGCCCGTCGCCGCGATCTGGAGCACACGCGTGCCTTGGTGCGGCAGAGCATCGCCGCGTTCGTCAAGCCGATGGTGGACCGCGGTATCCCGTTCGCCGTCACGTACGGCATCCACGATTTCCAGTGCGGACTGAGCAACGCGGAGCTGGATGCGATCTACCGCGAGTTTCCCGGCTGCCTCAACCCCGAATCCACGGCAGCCGACCCTTCGGTGCCCCGCCGTCAGCCCGGCTCCGGACTGCCCGACCAGCCGATCTACGCCTGCGAGCCTGGCACGTTCGCCCTGCCGGTGCGGGGCATGGACGGCGACCGTGCGGTGCTGGGGCTGGCGTTGGTGGATTCCGGCGATTATGCGCGCGAAGGCGGCTATGGAACGCCCTCCGATGCGGCGCTCGGGTTCCTGCGGCGGGTTCCGGCGCTGGTCGGCGCGCGGACGCTGGTGTTCCAGCACACGCCGCTGCCGCAGTTCTACCGGCTGCTCCGGCCGGTTCCCGCCACCACGGCCCGCGCGATTCAGGGGTATCGCACGTTCGACCAGCAGTGCTACGTGCTGGATGAGTCGAAGACCCTTCCCGGCAGCTATCTGGGGGAGGGCGTGAGCTGCCCGGACCGGGATTGCGGGGAGTTCGATGCGCTCAAGGCCGGCGACTACGTGGGGCTGTTCGCCGGACAGGACCACCGCAACGGGTTCGTGGGCACGGTGGACGGCCTGCTGCTGGGCGTGACGCCCACCTGCGGGTTCCATGCGTACGGTCCGGCCCCGGCGAGGCGTGCCGTGCGTCTCATCGAATTCGACATCCGCCATCCGTACGAGCCGCGCACGCAGCTGCTCGAATTCGGCACCCTGGTGGGCAAGCCGAGCGCGAACAAGGCGTATACGTTCGCGCTGAGCCACATGCCTACGTCCGCCGGGGATGCGGTGAATCTGCTGCGCCGGCCGGGCCTGCTCGCCACCGCTGCCGCTACCGTGGCGGGAGTGGTGGCCGCCGTGGGGGCGTTGCGTCCCAAGCGGCGGTAGCGCCCGGTTGCTCCCGGTTGCTGCGCTGCGATCGTACCCGTTGCCGCGGCGTGGCGAGTGTGGGAGAACTGACGGGATATTCCAGCGTTGCTTTCAAACAACATTCAGGAAACTTCCAGTACGGTTGCCTTTACTCTTAGTTAGCGGTTCGCGCAAGGGCGATGCCACGGGGTGGCGGCGCACGCGAACAGGAATGTAAGGAGCACAATCATGACTGACGATCAGCAGAAGCCATGGCAGGCGCAGAACGATCCGGCATCGAACAACGCCGGTGCGGGCGTCGGTGCCGAGGGACAGGCCTCCGCGGGGCAGGGTGCCGCGGGCGACGAGGCGCAGACGAGCCGGGGCGAGCAGCCCACCGAAACGATTCCGGCCCCGGCCTCCGCGGTCCGCGAGGACCAGCCGACCACCCAGCTGCCGGCCCCGGTGCCTACCTATCATGCCCAGCCGTCGAGCCAGCCTGCCCAGCCTCAGCAGCCCGGACAGCCCGAATACGGCCAGCGCATGCCGCAGGGCCCGTTCAATCCGTACCCGTTCGGCGCGCCCGAACCCTCGCAGAATGCCGATAGCGGCCAGCAGAACTCGAACGGCCAGCACTCCGGTTTTGCGGGCTTCAACCCGTTCGGTGCGCAGCGTCCGGCCCAGAATGCCGCCAACGGTGCGCAGCCTCAGCAGCCGGTGCCGCCGCAGCCCGGTCAGGTGCCGCCGCAGGGGCAGGGGCCGCAGGGACCGTTCCTGCCGGGTATGGCGGGCCAGCCCATGCCGCAGCCGGTCAGGGGCGGCAAGTCCACCGCAACGACCACCATCCTGACGGCCGTCATCGCGGCCCTCGTGTCCGCGGCCCTCATGCTGGGCCTCGGCTGGGGGCTCATCTCCGGCGGCGTGATCAGCGTGCCGTCGTCCTCGAACCTCAGCAGCGTCGGCTCCTCCACCGGCGGCTCCGGCTCCGCGACCGCCACCACCGGCGAGGCTCCCGACTGGAAGACCATCGCCGGCAACGTGTCCTCCTCCGTGGTGTCCATCACCACTACGCTGTCCAACGGCACCGGCAAGGGGTCCGGCGCAGTCATCGACACCGACGGCCACATCGTGACGAACAACCACGTGGTTGAGGGCGCGCAGAAGATCACCGTGACCATGTCCAACGGCAACCTGTACAGCGCACAGCTCGTCGGCACGGATGTCACCACCGATCTGGCCGTCATCAAGCTCGACAATCCGCTGAGCGACCTCAAGGCCGTGGAGTTCGCCGATTCCGACAAGCTCGCCGTGGGCGAGGACGTGATGGCCATCGGCAACCCGCTTGGCTACGAGAACACCGCCACCACGGGCATCGTCTCCGCGCTCAACCGCCCGGTCACCGTGACCGATGAGGAGACCAACGCGGACATCGTCACCAACGCCGTGCAGATCGACGCGGCCATCAACCCGGGCAACTCGGGTGGCCCGACCTTCAACGCGGCCGGCCAGGTGATCGGCATTAACTCGTCCATCGCCTCCACCGCCACCTCTAGCTCGTCCGCAGGCTCCATCGGCATCGGCTTCGCCATCCCCTCCAACCTCGTCAAGCGCGTGGCCAACGAAATTGTGTCCAACGGCAAGGTCCAGCACGCCGCGCTCGGCATCAAGGTGAAGACCGGCACCGCCACGGCGGACGGCGTGACCCGCGCCGGCGCCGCCATCGACACCGTCTCCAACGCCTCCGGCCCGGCCGCCAAGGCGGGTCTCAAGGCCGGTGACGTGATCGTGGGCTACAACGGCAACACGGTGTCCGACGTCTACTCGCTGCTCGGCTACGTGCGTGCCTCCGCGCTCGGCGAGACTGCCAAGCTCACGCTCGTGCGCGACGGCAAGACCATCGAGGTGAACGTGACGCTCGATCAGGAGGAAACCGCGGTGAACGGCTCCGGCAGCTCGAGCGGCAGCAGCTCGGGCAACGGCAACAGCCAGAACAACGGCAACGGCTACGGCTACGGCAACTCGGGCAACGGCTCCAACGGCAACGGCCAGAACAACTACGGCGACAACGGCGGCGTGACCGATCCGTTCAGCCAGCTGTTCGGCTTCGGCAACTGACGGACGTGATGCGCGCCCGCTGTCCGGTTCCGGTCGACGGATACGTTTCGACGGTCCGGCATTGAGTCCGCATATGGCCGCGAGGGGAGGTGGCTCCCCTCGCGGCCATACGCGTTTCGTGGGAGGGGTGTGAGGCCGGGTGCTCTTGACCGTTTGCTCGGCCGGGTGTGCGGTCGGGGCGGCGGCATCGCGAATGTGCGGTTGTGTTGCCTAATGTTGTCTCCGTTTTCGTGCGAATACGCGCAATGTGAGACGTTTCACAAATGGCTGTCTGTCCTTGTCGTCGTTGATTGATACGTATTGATTTCACGGTGCGTTTCGGTTGATTTCAAGCCGTTCCCGTAAGGCGCACTTCGCTCGGCTTCTCTGGCCAGCCCATGCCGGACGGCGCGATCGTCTCTTCGCGATCGCGGCATGCGGGGCAAATCGCGGCAAAAACGGCTTTGCCCGCCGGCGCGCATTTCTAAATTGGTATTCGGCTTTCGCCCATGCCGGCAGATCGGCGCGGGCGTGACAGCCAATACGGATACTGGGCGCTGTGGCTGGGGCCAGCGCGTCAAAGGAGATGGGAACGCATGAGCGACGAGCGCGGTGAAAGGGACTTGACGGACCTGACCAAGCGATGGGTGTACACCCCGCGCACGATCAACGTCAAACGCGGCCTGATGTACGGCATGATGGACCTGATGGGCGGCGGCTGGAACAACATCGTCTCCGGCGTCATCTTCGCCTACCTCACGCTTGCGCAGGGATTCAACCCGGCGCTCGCCGGCACCATCGCCGCGGCCGGGCGCATCGTGGACTGCATATGGAACCTGGTGCTCGGGCAGATCACCGACGAGTTCTACCGCACCCGTCTGGGCAAGCTCTTCGGCCGCCGCCACTTCTTCATCCTCATCGGCGGCATCCTGTTCCTTGCGGTCTTCCCGCTGTTCTGGCTCAACGTGCAGGGCGCGGACGGCCAGCCGAACTTCTGGTACTACCTCGTGGTCTACGTGGCCATGGAAATGATCATCGCCATGATGCTCGTGCCGTGGGAGTGCCTGCCCACCGAAATGACCCGCGACTACCGCGAACGCACGGTGCTGTCCGGCTCGCGCATGGTCATCTCCGCCACCGGCACGGCCATGGTGTTCCTCATCCTCGCCGCGCTCAAGCAGGCCAACAACCCGAATGCCTACCTCATTGCCGGCATCGCCTGGACCGTGCTGTTCGTGGTGGCCATCTTCGTCACCTACCGCGGTACGTGGGAACGCCCGCTCACCCCGGAGTTCATTGCGGAACTCGACGCGGAAACCAGCCTGTCCACGCTCAAATTCCTCGAACTGTCGCTCAAGGGCTACGTGGACACCTTCCGCAACAAGGCGTTCCGCGTGCATCTGGGCGTCTACCTGCTGTCCTTTACCGGCAAGGATTTCTACTCCACCCTGCTGCCCACGTTCATCGTCTGCTGCGTGTACGGCAGCCAGGAAAGCTGGGCGTGGACCTTTCAGGCGCTGTCCATCGTGGGCATTCTGGTCACCATCGGCGCCGTCAGACTCATGATGACCCATGGCCCGCGCTTCCTGTTCCGCCTGTCCTACTGGCTGGTCATCGTCTCCATGGTCGCGTACGGCGTCACGTGGCTGCTCAGGCTCGACTCCCCGTTCGCCATCCTGCTGGTCGTCTCGCTCGTCTACCAGTGTGGCCGCGCGCTGCTGGAGTTCACGCCGTGGAACCTGTTCCCGTTCATGGCGGACGTGGACTACATCATGACCCACGCCGACCGCACGGGCCTGTACGCCTCCGTCATGACGTTCTTCCGCAAGTCCACCGGTGCCGTCGCCACGTGGGCAGCCGGTCTGCTGCTCGCGTTCACAGGCTACGATGCCAAGGCCATGAAGAACTACGCCACCACGCCCGACAGCGTGCGCATGGGCATCGGACTGGTCTTCCTGATCGGCACGCTCGTGTTCATCGTGGCGGCGCTGGTGCTGTCCCGCTCCGTGTACCTGAACCGCGAGACCCATCAGGTGCTCAAGAACGAGATCGAGCGTCTGGAGCGTGGCGGTTCCAAGGCGGACGTGACGCCCGAGGCGCGCAAGGTGTGCGAGGAGCTCACCGGTCACCCCTACGAGAGCCTGTGGCCCGTGAAGCCTGCGTTCTGACGCGTCAGCCGATACCCCCGGACCAAGCCCGCAACATGCCGATCGTGCATGTTGCGGGTTTGTTGCTATAGTGAGAGCGAATCTTTACGCCGTGTATCGAGGCGGGGATGCTGACCGTGTGAGGCACGTTCGTGTAGGGCGTGTAGATGCGGTCCGTAGATCTTGCAGCGATGGGTTTAACAAGGCGTGACAGGCAAATGAAGCCGGTCGCGCGTTGTACCATGCGGCCGCGAATGTCAGGCGGCTGGTACCCGGTGGTGTCGGTCGTGTTGCGCTCGCGGATGAACTGCGCGCGGACGGCCCGGATACCAGCGTAAGGAGTCCCGTCATGATACGGAGTCCCGAACATGTTCTTGCAACGTTCACTGCACGCGTAGGCGACGTCTGCCGTCTCGTGCCCCTGCTGCCCGTGGTGGTCGCCTCCGCAGTACCGCTCGCCCTGCTCTGGGATTGGCGGCCATGGGGTTCGGTCGCGCCGTGGGGCACATTTGGCCTGTGGGGGTCGTCGCCCAATCCGAGCGTGGGGCAGTGGGTGGCGATCGCACTGGTGGTGTACACCGTGGTGGACACGCTGCTCGGCATGATCGACGATCTGCGCCACGGTCAGGTGGGCATCGACCTGCTGGCGGTCCTCGCCATCCTGTCCACGCTGGCCGTGGGGGAGTACTGGGCGAGCTGGGCGGTCACGCTGATGATCGCGTCGGGCGAGGCCATCGAGTCCTATGCGCAAGGTAAGGCGGAAAGCAGTCTGACCGCGCTGCTTGAGGCCGCGCCGCGCACCGCCCACGTGGTGGCGCTGCCCGGCGTCGGATTCGCGGCGTCCGGGGCTGTGGCGGCAGACGAAGGCTTCCGGCAGGTCTCCCGCACTGCGGAGCATACCGCGGATTCCGCCGCCGCTGCTCCCGCTGGCTCGAGCTCTGCGCCGTCGTTCGGCAAGTCGAATGCGTCCGGCAGCGTGCCCTCCTATTTGCGTACCGTGCCCGTCGAACAGGTTCGGCCCGGTGATACGCTCGTCGTCCTGCCCGGCGAAACCGTGCCCGTCGACGGCACGCTGCTCAGTGGCTCCGCCACGCTCGACCTGTCGAACATCAACGGCGAACCCCTGCCCCGCGAAGTCTACGCCGGTGCGCGCGTGATGTCCGGTGCCGTTAACGGTTCCGCCGCGCTCACCATGCGCGCTGCTGCGCCGGCCGCGCAGTCCCAGTACCAGCGCATCCTGCAACTGGTCGCCGGTGCGCAGGCGTCACGCCCCGCCGTAGTGAAGACTGCCGACCGCCTGGCCGTGCCGTTCACCGTACTGTCGTTGATCATCGCGGGTCTGGCGTGGTGGATGTCCGGTGTGCCCACGCGGTTCGCGCAGGTGCTCGTGCTCGCCACCCCCTGCCCGCTGCTCATCGCCGCGCCCGTCGCCTACATGGCAGGCACCGGACGACTTGCCAAGGCCGGCGTGCTCATCAAATCGCAGACCGTGCTCGAGCGTCTGGGCCAAGTGACACATGTCTTTTTCGACAAGACCGGCACGCTCACCGTCAAGCAGCCGCAGGTGACGCGCGTGGAGATGCTGCCGGGCGTCGAAACCCCGCTCAACGAGGACCATGTGCTCATGATGGCCGGCGTGGTCGAGGGGTATTCCGTGCACATCCTGTCCCGCGGCATCGCGAAGGCCGGCGCTGAAGCCATGGCTCGTCTGCGCGGGCGTTTCGCCGCCGGCCAGCGCCGCTGCCCCGAACCGGAGGCAAGCTGGCCGGGGCACGGCCGCGACTATCCGGTGGTGCGCAACGTCCGCGAGGAATCCGGTCGCGGCGTGTGCGGCGAGGTGAATGGACACGTGGTTCGCGTGGGTCGCTTGGCTTTCGCCAATGCGCAGTCCGACGGATTCCAGCCGGTGTCGGGAGGAACCGGTGCCGCCGCCCGCGCCGCCACCGAGATTCGCGCGCGCTTCGGTCTGCTCCAGCCGGACGAAATGGCTTCCTACGTGTCCGTCGACGGTCGACTCGTCGCGCGCATCGTGCTGCGTGACGTGCCGCGCTCCGACGCCCGGTCCTCCATCGAGCGCCTGCGCCGGCTCGGCGTGAATGCGATCACCATGCTCACGGGAGACAAGCGTTCCTCCGCAGGCGTCATCGCCAAGGAGGTCGGCATCGAAGACGTGCGTGCCGAGCTGTTCCCGGAAGACAAGGTCGCCGCCGTGCATGGCGCAACCTCAGGCGAGGTCACCATGATGGTGGGCGACGGTGTGAACGACGCTCCGGTCCTGGCCTCCGCGGATCTCGGCGTGGCCATGACCGACGGCACGTCTACTGCCGCCTCCGAATCCGCGCAGATCGTGATCATGAACGACAGCATTGCCGCCGTGCCCCGGGCCATCTCCATCGCACGGCACACCAAACGCGTGATGCTGCAGGCCGTGCTGCTGGGGCTTTCCCTTGCTCTCGCGGGCATGGTCGCGGCCGCCTTCGACCTTATCCCGGTGGTGGTGGGTGCGTTCCTGCAAGAGGCCATCGATGTCGTGAGCATCCTGTGGGCCCTGACCGTGCTGCTCGGCCGGGACTGAGAGAGGCCTCTCAAGGGTCGTGGTCTCTGTGAGCGGCACGGCCTGCCGCTTTGCTGAGTGGGGCAAGGCCGAAGTTCGAGGCCTTGCCCCTTGAGATATACCGTCGAACGGCATTTGTCCGAGGATGATTCGTGCCATGCCGGACAGGTATCTGCGTTCGTGGGGTAGATTTTCGCTTATGCAGGCAGGCATCTGCGTTCGTGGGGGACACCAATGCCATTGCGTTGTTGCGGAAACATGCGATATCAACAGCGCAGCGGGCCTGTTCGTCAAGATATGCCGTGCGGAGTCCCCCACGAACGCAGATGCCTGTCCGCAAAGTCCGCAATCTACCCCACGAACGCAGATAGCTCGCGTTCCCTCGCTTCCCGCCCTCTTCCGCGATTCGCCCGCTTGCGATAGGCTGTTACGCGTGACTGAATCCGTAAATACTGAACTTCGCATCGCCGTCATCGGCGCCGGTCCGGCCGGCGTCTACTCCTCCGACATCTTCCTGCGCCAGCTGAGGAAGCTCGGCGAAGGCCTGGGTCTCGGCACCAAGGCCCGCATCGATCTGTTCGAAAAGCTGCCGGTGCCCTTCGGACTGGTCCGCTACGGCGTGGCTCCCGATCACCCGTCCATCAAGTTCATCGCCGACGCGCTCGAGAAAACGCTCGACAACCCGGACATCCACCTCTACTGCGACGTGGAGTTCGGCAAGGACGTGACCCTCGAGGACCTGCTCGCCCGCTACGATGCCGTGCTGTTCGCCACCGGCGCCGTGAAGGACAAGCCGCTGCGCATCCCCGGTGCGGATCTGGATGGCGTGTACGGCGCCGCCAAGTTCGTCGAATGGTACGACGGCTATCCCACTGGCGCGCGAGAATGGCCGCTCACCGCACAGAAGGTCGCCGTGATCGGCGGCGGCAACGTGGCCATGGACGTGGCCCGCGAGCTCATGCGCAACGCAGACGACCTCAAGGCCAAGACAGACATCCCGGACAACGTGTACGCCGGCATCCAGGCCAATCAGGCCAAGGAACTGCATCTGTTCATCCGCCGAGGCGTGGCCCAGGCCAAGTTCAGCGTGCAGGAGCTGCGCGAGATGGAGAAGCTGCCCGGCGTGCAGCTCATCATCAACGAGGACGACTTCGAGCTGGATGACGACACCGTCGAGGTGGCCCAGAAGGACAAGCTCACCCGCCAGATGGTGGAGGAGCTGTTCGCCATCCGCGACATGGCCGAGGATATGGAGGACGACGGCGACGTGGATTACGAAGGCAATCCCGCCGACCGCAAGTACTACGTGCACTTCAACTCCGCGCCCACCGAGATTCTGGGCAAGGACGGCAAGGTGACCGCGATCCGCGTGGAGCGTACGGAAACCGGCGCGGACGGCAAGATGCACCGCACCGGCGAGTTCACCGATTACCCGGTTGAGGCCGTGTACCATGCGATCGGCTACCAGCCTGCGGAGGCCCCCGGCATCGCCTACGATGCCAAGGGCGCGCACCTCGCCAACGCGAACGGCGACGGCCGCATCACCACCGAGGCTGACGGCGGCGAGATCCGCGAGCGTCTCTACGCCACGGGTTGGGCCAAGCGCGGCCCGGTGGGTCTGATCGGCTCCACCAAGTCTGACGCGCTCGCGATCGTGACCAACATGCTCGAGGACCTGGCCAAGGCCGCCGAGGGCGGGCGCGTGGCTCCCGACCGCGACCAGGAGTCCATCGACCGTCTGCTGGAAGGTCGCGGCATCAGGCCGATCGACTTCGCCGGCTGGAAGAAGGTGGACGCCTTCGAACGTGCCGAGGGCGCCAAAGAGGGCCGCGAGCACAAGAAGGTCATCGAACCGGAGCAGATGCGCGAACTCGCTCACGCGTAACGCGTAACGTGTAGCGTCTGCGCGACGTTTGGCGGAACTTGGGATGCCTTGGACGGCCCACGGGGAATCGTCCACGGCATCCTGAGGTAACGTCCAGAAAAATCACAGCGTAGTTCCCTAGTCTGTGGAGTATGAACGGGCAAACGGGACGATTGCATGTGCACGGCCACTTCAATGGGCTGAAGACCACACTGCTGTTTGGGCTGATGCGGGCCATTATCATGCTGATCTGGTGGGCCACAGGCGGTAACCGGGGTACGCTGGGAATCTACATTCTCATCGGCCTCGGCACCACGTTCGTGTCCTACTGGTTCTCCGACCGCATCGCCATCGCATCCATGGGCGCGCGCGAGGTTTCGGAGGCCCAGGCGCCCGCACTGTACCGCATCGTGCGCGAACTGTCTGCCCGTGCGGGCCGCCCCATGCCTCGCATCTACATCGCGCCCACTCTGAGCCCGAATGCTTTCGCCACCGGCCGCAACGAGAATCATGCCGCCGTGTGCTGCACGCAGGGCATTCTGCGCATCCTCAACGAACGCGAGCTGCGTGGCGTGCTGGGCCATGAGCTCATGCATGTCTACAACCGAGACATTCTCACCTCGGCGGTGGCGTCCGCCATGGCCACGGTGATCACCTACCTCGGCTATTCGCTCATGTATTTCGGCGGCGGGCGCAACGATCGCGAGAGCAACGGCGGCGGGCTGGGGCTGATCGGCGTGCTGGTCAGTGCCGTGCTGGCGCCGCTCGGAGCGTCGCTTATCCAGCTGGCCATCAGTCGTACCCGTGAGTTCGATGCCGACGAGGACGGCAGTCTGCTCACTGGAGATCCGATGGCGCTCGCCTCCGCACTCAACAAAATCGAAGCCGGCATCGGGGCCGAGCCGTTGCGTCAGAGCGCCGGTACGCAGTCCGCCGCGGCCATGATGATCGCCAATCCGTTCCGTGGCGAGGGTCTGAGCCGCCTGTTTTCCACGCACCCGCCGACCTCAGAGCGTATCTCCCGTCTCATGCAGATGAGTCAGGAGATGGCCGCCGCTCAGATTCCCTTCCAGCAGCAGTCCTATCAGCAGGTCTATCGCCAGCATTGATCTGATCGCTGCCGGGGCGTCACGGCCAGTCCTCCGGCGATCGCAGTCAGGCATTCTCTGCACGGCAGTCAGTCATCATGCGGCGGATACGACTAGTCGGCTATGCGCCGTAGTACTTGGCTTGTGCGTGCCAGAGCTGCCAGTACTTGCCCGCATGGTCGGCCACGAGCTGCTCGTGGCTGCCGGTCTGGACGATGCGTCCGTGGTCGAATACGGCGATCCGGTCGCAGAACCGGCACGAGGAGAGGCGGTGGCTGATGTACACGGCGGTCCGGTCCGTGGCGATCCGGTCGAACCCCGCGTAGATCGCGGCCTCCGCGACCGGGTCGAGGGCGGCGGTGGGCTCGTCGAGCACGATGAACGGGGCGTCCCTGTACAGGGCGCGGGCGATCGCGATCCGCTGGGCCTGTCCGCCGGACACGTCCACGCCGTGCGCGTCGAGCTCGCGGTACAGGGGCGTGCCGAGCCCGGCGGGCAGGCCGGCGAGCCGTCCGTCCGGGTCGGCGCGTTCCAGGCAGTCGCGCACGAGCGCGGGGTCGTAGCGGGCGCTTCCGGCCACGTTCTGGCCCAGGGGCAGGGCGAGGAGGCGGAAGTCCTGGAAGACGACGGAGAACAGGCGCATGTATTCGTCGTACCGGTATTTGCGGATGTCGATGCCGTTGAGGAGGATCTCGCCCTCGGTGGGGTCGTACAGGCGGGTGAGGAGCTTGATGAACGTGGTCTTGCCGGACCCGTTCTCGCCGACGACGGCGAGCCTGCCGCCGATGCGGAAGCGCAGGCTGACGTGGCGAAGGGCCCACGCGTCGGCGGGCGTGCCGGGGTAGCGGAAGGACACGTCGCGGAACTCGACGTCGTACTGGCGGTCCGCGCGTTTCTCCGTGGTCAGCGATCCCTGGTACATCAGGTTCGGCGTGTCCAGGAACCCGAACAAACGACGAAGGAACGGCCCGTTCGTCTTGACCTGCACGCCCATCTCGAACAGTTTCGAAACTCCGGCGAACATGGTGGTGATCGCGCCCACGTACTGGGTGACGGCTCCCACGCCGAACGCCCCGCCCAGCGCCTTGAGACACACGTATGCGTAGGCCACGCCGGTGATGAGCGATGTGAGCGCCACGCCTGCACCGAGCAGCGGGGCCATGCGCCGGTATAGGATGCGTCCGAACGGTCCGTGCAGGTCCCACGGCTCGTTGGCTTTCTGGAACGGCAGCGCCACTTCCTCGTACTGCCGGTAGATGCGCAGGTCCAGTGCGCGCCGGGCGTCACGGTACAGGTAGCCGAAGAACCGGAACACGCGGTTGCCGAACCGGCCTTCCTTGTCCAGAACGTCCCAATACCTCTCGCCCCGGGCGGATGCGGCCGTGGACGCCCATACGATTGCCAGAATGAGCCCTATGACTGCCGCTCCCGCCCACGGGCTGTCGAGCGCCGTGAGCCAGCCGGCTTCCGCGGTGTCCGGCACGGGCGTGGTGAACAGTGTGGCCGAGAGCCCTATGCCTCCGAGGACCCGGAATACCGCGGGCATGGAGGTCCTGTAGATCCACAGCGCGGTGCGTTGCCCTCGACCGGTGAGATGGTCGGTCTGCTGGATGCGTGTGACGGCGCTGATAGTGGACTCGTCGTCCACGAGCGGATAGTCCATGGTGAGCAGCTTGTCCGGAATCGTCTGGTATCCCGCGGGTTCGATCACGCCGTTTTCCGCGTTCTCCCAGTGTTTGGCGGCTGCTGACGCCAGCCCTAGCGCCAGACCGACAGTGAGGGTCAGCAGCACCCACATGCGCAGGCGTCCCGGGTCGCGCGCGCCGGCGAGCTCGTCGATCAGGCGCGCGGAAAACCAGATCGTCGCATAGGGGAATGCCGCGGTGAGCAGGGCGCTGACGGTCGTGGCGGCGAACCAGCCGGGCCGGTACCGCCGGTACAGGCCGAGGGCGCGCAGATTGAGCCGCCATGCCTCGCGGAACGTCGTGGACGTATCGGCTTCGTCCGCATCTTTCCCGGTCATCCCGGTCACGTTGTCCTTGGCCTCGGTTTGTGCATCTGCGCTCATCGCCGTACTCCTTCCTGCGGCTGTGGCGTCGGCCCGGTGCCGTTCGTCGCGTCGGACATGCCCGTCGTCCCGCCCGCGTCCGTCGCGTCGGCTTGTTTCCCCGCGGTGTTGTCCCGGTAGTATTTGCTTTGCACGGCGAACAGGCGTGCGTATTCGCCGCCGGCGGCGAGCAATTGCTCGTGGGTGCCCTGCTCGGCGATCCGCCCGTCCGCCAGGAGCACGATCCGGTCGCAGAACCGGGTCGAGGCCAGACGGTGCGAGATGAACACCGACGTGCGTCCCTCGGTCATGCGCGCGTAATGCCGGTAGATGTCGTCCTCCGCGATCGGGTCCAGGGCCGCGGTCGGCTCGTCCAATACCAGGATCGGCGCGTCGCGGTACAGGGCGCGGGCGAGCATGAGCCGCTGGACCTGCCCGCCGGACAGGTCCGTGCCGTCCTCGTACACCTCGCGCCCCAGGCGCGCGTCCAGGCCGCCCGGCAGGCGGTCCACGAGCCCAGTCAGGCCCGCGGCCGCAAGGCATTCGGCCACGCGCGCCCGGTCCATGCCCGTCACGCGCTGGGCGACGTTCTGCGCGATCGTGGAGTCCAGGACGCTGAACTCCTGGAACACGGCCGCGAACAGCCGGTAGTAGTCGCGCCGGTCGTAGTCGCGGATGTCCCTGCCGTCGAGCAGGACGCGGCCCGAGTCGGGGTCGAGCAGGCCGCAGGCGAGCTTGACGAGCGTGGTCTTGCCCGCCCCGTTGAGGCCGACCAGGGCGAGGCGCTCCCCGGCCCGGACCGTCAGGCTCAAATCGTGCAGCGTGTCCTCGGCGGCGCCCGGGTACCGGTAGGAGACGTGGTCGAGCCGGATCTCGTACGCGTGGCCGGGCGTACGTTGGATCGGGCGGCCGCCTGTGAGGTTGAAGGGTTCGGGCCAGTCGAGGAATTCGCGGATCTGGGCGATGTCCTGGCTTTCCCTGTTGAGTTCGCCGAACTGGTCGAGGATGCCGGTAATCCACGTGCCGAACCCGCTCACCGCCGTGAAATACAACAGGAACTGCGACGCACCCAGCCCCTGCGCCAGAGTCAGCCAGATCAGATACGCATACGCCACGCCGTTGCGTGCGAAGGTGAGCGTCACGTCGATCACGCTCGCCCACATGTACGCTCGTTCGCGTCTGGCGTAGAACGCCGCCAATGCGCGCAACGCCCCCGCGCGCAGCTCCAGAATCCATGGCAACATGCCGAAGATGCGAATGTCCTTCGCATACTCGCGTTTGTTGCCCAGATCGTTGAGGTACTCGAACCGTTTGATCGCGGTCTGCTCACTCTCGCGGTGCCGGTAACCCCACTCATGGATGCGCTTGCCGGAAAGGTAGCTGGTCGCCGCGGTGACCAGCACCACCGCCATCAGCCATGGATTCAGCCCGGACAGCACCGCCAGGTAGGCCGCGAATCCGAGCACGTTGGTGAGGATCTCGGTCCACGTGCCCCAGAACCTCTCGGTGGGTGCCCAGTTGCTGTTGCACGCGTCGCTGCACTTGCGCTCCGCAGCGCGAAACGCGGGATCCAGCGTGTTGACGTACGAGGTGCCCGCCACCTTGCGCCCGATGCTCCACAGCAGTTCGTCGCGCACGGCGGCGCGGTCGAACACCTTGCACGTGTCGAGATACTCGTGCACTCCATTCAGCGCTACGAGCACGGCCGTGAACCCTGCGATCGCGAGTAGCGTTCCGTCCGCCGTCGCACGCGTTTCGATGCGCTGCAGGATCACCGGCGCGATGAACAGTTCCGTGACCGTCATGCCGGCGGCGGCGACCGCCATGGCCGTGACGGCGAACGGAACGCCGCGAGCCACCCGCCACGCGAGGGACAGCATGAACCGGGTGTTGCTCCACATGCTGTACCGCGGTTTGCCCTCGCGGCATCCGGCGCCGGTATTGCAATCATCGCGGTCCTCCGTGCTGCTGTGCGTTGCCATGACCGCCTCCTTTCCGCGTTGAGTCCAGTTCTAACGCGGAAAGCGGGGAAGCGCCGGCCGCCGGGGACGAAACGCACGAATTCGGGGACGAACTGCATGCCGGGGCGTCGCCCGTCGGCGTGTCGGATCGGCAGCCGTCACTCCTGCGGCAGCAGAATCTCCGTGGTGAACGCCCCCGCCTCCGAGTTTCGGCTCAGATACCCGCCGGCATCCTCCACTATCTGGTCGATGTGCACCAGTCCGAAGCCGTGTCCCTCGCCGCCCTTGGTGGTGGGGAACAGCCCGCCCGTCTTGCGCTGCTTGCCTTCCGAAGCCGCATTGGTGAACGAGATGTACAGTTGCGGGCCCTTCATGTCCATGTACACGCGGATCATCCGCTCGGATTCGGGCAGCGCCGCGTTCGCCTCGATAGCATTGTCGAACAGGTTGCCGAGCACGCAGCACAGGTCCAGCTCGGAAATCCTCAGCTTGATGGGAATGCGGGCGTCCACGCGCGCGTCTATGCCGTGCGCCTTCGCCAGCGACACCTTGCTGTTGAGGATCGCGTCGGCCATGGCATTGCCGGATTTGATGGGCGTGTCCAGTTCCTTGAGCTTGGTGTCGAGCCCGTCCAGATAGCTGCGGATCGCGGCGAGGTCCCCGTTCGCCGCCAGCACCTTGAGTGTCTGGATGTGATTGCGGTAGTCGTGCCGCCAGATGCGCATCTGCCGGTACATGTTCTCCACTTCGCGGTAGTGCGTGTCCAAAAGCTCGCGCTGGTATGCGGCCAGTGCCTTGTCGGCCTTGCTGCGGCCGAAGAGTTTCGGAAGCCTCATGCAGCCATCACGTCCTTTCGATGATCGCCCGGTTGAGTGGCTCGTACGCGCCGCGCGGCAGCCGCAGCGTCTCCCCGCCCGTCAGTTCCACGGCGGTCCGGGTAACCCGTCGGATGCGCCGCAGGTTCACGATCAGCCCCCGTCCGGCACGGAAGAACTCCGTCCCCAGTTCGTCCGCGAACTCGCTGAGCGACCGCTTAACCGTGTATTCGCGCGCCGCGTGGACGGTTACGTAGTTCTGCCGTACGTCCAGATAGCGTATCGTCTCCAGCGGGATGCGCACCACGCCCTCCGCGTACTGCAAATTCAGGCATCGTTCGCTCTGCCGCAGCCGTTCCGCGGCCCGGTCCAGCACCGCGAACAGCTTGTGCGCGTCCACCGGTTTCATGAGGTAGTGCAGGGCCTCCACATCGTACCCCTCGGCGATGTAGTCCGAGTATCCGGTGACGAACACGATCTGCGTGCGCTCGCCGGCGTCCGTACGCCGCACGGTCTTCGCGAGCTCCATGCCGTCCATCGACCTCGGTCCGCCCATTTCAATGTCCAGCAGCAGGATGTCGTAGTCCTGCCGCTCCTCGTAGCGGGAAAGCAGCCGTTCGGCGGAGGGAAACACCTCGGTTTCGACCTCCGCCGAACGTTCGCCGGCCCACCGCCCTACCAGCGACCGCACATACTCGGCGTCCACGTCACTGTCGTCGCAGATGGCGATGCGGTACGGCATGCTGGGCTCCTTTCCTCGCTCATATCTTAGTGCCGCGCGGAATGGTCACGCCGCCGAATGCACGCCGGTCAGCTCATGTGGTACACTGTCTACTTGTGCATTCGCGCCGTTGCGCGAGGCTTACTGCGGATGTAGTTCATCGGTAGAACGAAAGCTTCCCAAGCTTTAAAGGCGGGTTCGACTCCCGTCATCCGCTCCACAGATGCAGATAGCCTCGATTCCGGCTCGCATCGACGGTTTGCGGAACATCGGAATCGAGGCTATTCGTAAGGTTCGAACGCGCTCCTACTGTTCTACTGCTTGTTGGCGGTATCGGTAGCGGAAGTTGCGGAAGGCGGCAATTCGCCCTTGATGGCCCAGTCGGGGAATCGCTGCTGCTGGTCCATGGCCATGAGCTCTCCCACGGTCACGAACTCGTAGCCCTGCGCCTTCAGATCATCGATGATGCTCGGCAAAGCCTCAATGTCCTGCTCGCGGTTGCCGCCACCGGTGTGCATGAGCGCGATGGCACCGTTGTGGGCTTCCTTGAGCACGGTGTCGTGAATGGCCTGAGCGCCG
Source organism: Bifidobacterium sp. LH_389 (assembly GCF_056357235.1). NCBI lineage: Bacteria > Bacillati > Actinomycetota > Actinomycetes > Bifidobacteriales > Bifidobacteriaceae > Bifidobacterium > Bifidobacterium sp. LH_389. The sequence goes on along the minus strand of NZ_JBKEVR010000008.1, from coordinate 16,424 downwards.
GGCATCTTCCAGTCGAGCGTGTCGATGTCCCACAGCACGTTGGTGGAGAGCATATCTCCCACGCGGTCCCAGTCCTTGTTGGTGAAGGCGCCGTAAGGGGAGCGGAACATGCGCGAATTCACGCCGGACTGCTCGAGCCCGTCGAATCCGGCGGTGAGCTCCGAGCGGATCGCGTCGTCGCTGAGCTTGGGCAGGAACGGATGCGTGTTGGAATGGCTGCCCACCTGATGTCCCTCATCCACCATGCGCTGAACGACGCTCTTCATTTCCGCCGACTGCGTGCCGATGTTGAAGAACGTGACGTGCACGCCCTTCTCCTTGAAGATGTCGAGCATCGGAACGGTGTACTGGCTGGGACCGTCGTCGAACGTGAGCGCGATGACCTTCCTGTCCGAGGGCACGTGCGGCGTGAGTGCGGTGATCTGTTCGTCCACCGGCTCCTTGGTCACGCCCTTGTCCACGGTTTCGCCGGACACCTTGCCCACCCACGTTTCCTTGGTGCCGTCGGATCCGGGCAGATGCAGCTGGATGATGCCGCCGGTGACGATGTTGGTGGCCTTCTTGGCGTGCGGGATGGCTTCCACCTTGGCTTCGTGGTCCTCGTCCTTGTCGGTGCCGTTGGTGAGCGTAATCTCGTCCTGCTCCTTGAGCCGTGTGGAGGCGAGCTTGTCCTCCGGCACGTCCGTGCCGTTGAGCGCAACCTCCACGGGGTTGCCTACCTGCCCGTCGATTACCTTGCCGGTCACGGAGATGAGCCGTCCGGGCGTTTTGCCGAAGTAGGCGTTGTCGTCGAGGATGGTTTTGAGCGACTGACCGTTGCGGATGGTGACGACCTTGCCGTCCACCAGCACCGGGTACATCCGCAGATTGTTGTACCAGTACCATCCGCCGCCCCCGCCGAGCCCGGCGAGGACGAGGATCACCGCGAGCACGATAGCCACGATTTTGCCCGCCGAACGTTTGCCGCCGACGCGTTTGCCCGGACGCGGTCCGTAGGCGCTACCGTTGAAATCCAGTTCCTGTACGTCGCCGTCCGACACGCCCTCCAGCTGATGCTCCATGCGGGCGTCGTTCTCTTCGTCGTTTCCAGTCAACTCCGATCCTTTCTACCGCTCACATTCTATGGGGTGCCAAGGTGAAACGTGCCGACGAATCTACAGTGCCGCCCCGATGAGCGCCCAGCCGAGCGCCACGCACGCTAGGGGTGCGAGCATGGTTGCGGCCAGATAGATGCCGGCCATGGTGCGGTTGCCGCCGCGCGCCAGGGTCACGATCTCGTTGATTGCCGTGGAGAACGTGGAGAACCCGCCGAGGAATCCGGTGACGAACAGCAGGTACGTGGGGCTGGCGACCGCCGCGTGCGCATAGGCGCCGGCGGCGAGTCCTGCGCAGAATGTGGCGATGAGGTTGATCACGAACGTGGCGAGCGGGAACGACCGGTGCCATTGCCGTTTGATGGACACGGTAAGCACGAACCGTGCCACGGCTCCCAGTCCTCCGCACGCGCATACGCCCAGAAACAGTACGATCATCGTTCCGTCTCCTCGTCCTTGCGCCGCTCGTTGACCTCGGTCACGATGCGTCCGAAGTTCGGCGCGTCGTCGTCGGTCTCGCCCACAACGTGGGGGATGACGACCGGCTTTGGCGTCGTGTCGTCCGGCGCAGGAGCTTGCTCCGGCGCGTCGGCCGGTCCCGCCGCAGGCACGTCCGTTTCCGCTTCGGGAACGTCGTCGGGTTCCATTACGACGGTGGCTTCCGGCTCGGTGGACTCTGCCGCGGGAGCCGGCTCCGTTACGTCGGCCAGTTCGGCCACATCGGGCTTCGTCTCGGCGATCTCGGATTCCGCCACGGGCTCGGGCACGGGAGCCGGCTCTGCCGCGGGAGTCGCCGTAGCGGAGCCCGAGCCGCCCTCCGCCGTTACGGTTGGCGCAGTAGGCTCTACGGCATCCCGGGATTCGGGCTCCGCCGCGGATTCCTCCCGGAACGACGGGAATACCAGTGCCGGTAGCGGGGCGGTTGGATTCGTCTCCGCATGATCGGATCCGCCGTTCAGCAGGTCCAGCCCGCTGCCTGCCTTACGGCTTGCGGACACCCGCATAGGCTGCCTGGCAAATACCTCGGTCGGAGCTTCCGCCACAGGCCCGCTTACCGGCGGCGCGAAGGATTCATCCCTCGGACTGAGATTTCCATCATCGGCCGGATGGGCCGCCAGAAACGCGTCGGCGGACGCATCGGCGTCCTCCACGGTGATCGGAATGTCCCCCGTGGTGCTGCCGGCGTTCGCCGCGTCCTGCAGCCGGTGCAGGAGCGCGCGTCGCGCGGTGAGCGCCAGTCCCAGTCGGGCGCCTGCATAGGCCAGTGCCAGACCGCATGCGAAGCTCATGATTTCGTAGAACGCCACGCCGAGGAAGTTGCCGCCGTGCCAGGCGAGCAGCTCTTCGATCACCAGTGCACTCAGCGTGGAGAATCCGCCGCACATGCCCATGCCCACGCCGCGGTTGACGAGCTCGCGCCTGCGCGCGGGAATCCATGCGGCTTGGCCCATCGCTGCCGTCAGGCAGGCGAAGATGAAGCAGGCGAGCATGTTGGCCGTGAAGGTGGCCGTGTGGAAGGCGGAAAGGAAACCGGTTTCCGTGGCCGGCCGGGGGATGAGCAGGCTCAGTCCGTAGCGCATGGCCGTGCCGAGGAACCCGCCCAGAAACACCACCACGTACAGCAGTGGGTCCATCAGCGGATCGCCGCCGGAGTCTGCGCGTGCCGTGGCCGATCGGGCTCCGGGCACAGGTACCACTGGAGTGACGATGGTGGGCGCGTCGGTGTAATCGGATGGTGATGGTGTCATGGGCATGCCGTGTTCCTTGCGGGTTGATGTGCCCCGCCGTGAAGTCAAAAACCGCCGAACGCGTATGGCGCCGGCGGTTTGCTGCTAGTCGGTCAGAGAGTGGATTTGAATGATGTGGTCGCGCTGCGGGCCGGTGCCGATCACGGAGATGCGGCAGTTGCTGATCTCCTCGAGGCGCTTCACGTAGGCCTGGCAAGTGTCCGGCAGATCCTCGAAGCGGTGCACCTGGGAGATGTCCTCGGTCCAGCCCGGCATGGTCTCGTATATCGGTTTGGCGGCGGTGAATGCGGCCTGATCGGTGGGCATATCGTCGTAGCGGGTCACGGTGCCGTCCGCGTTCTCGACCTCGTAGGCCACGCAGATCGGGATTTCCTTGAGACCGGTGAGCACGTCGAGCTTGGTGAGCACGATGTCCGTCAGGCCGTTGACCTGGGATGCGTAGCGGGTCACCACGGCGTCGAACCAGCCGCAGCGGCGCGGGCGTCCGGTGGTCACGCCGTATTCGTGGCCCTGCGCGCGCAGCCAGTCGCCTTCCCCTCCGAACTGTTCGGTGGGGAACGGGCCCTCGCCCACGCGGGTCACGTACGCCTTGGCCACGCCGATCACGCGGTCGATCTTGGTCGGTCCCACGCCGGTGCCCGTGCAGGCGCCGCCGGCGGTCGGGTTGGAGGAGGTGACGAACGGGTAGGTGCCGTGGTCCACGTCGAGCATGGTGGCCTGACCGCCTTCGAACAGCACGGTCTTGCCTTCGTCGAGCGCCTTGTTGAGAATGAGCGACGTGTTGGCCACGTACGGCTTGAGGCGTTCGCCCAGTCGCAACAGCTCGTCGGTGGTCTGGTCCACGTCGATCGGCCGGCGGTTGTAGAGCTTGACGAGCATCTGGTTCTTCTGGTGCAGGCTGGCCTCCACCTTGTCGTGCAGGTGGTCGGCGTTGAACAGGTCGTGCACGCGGATGCCCACGCGGTTGATCTTGTCCGCGTATGCCGGGCCGATGCCGCGGCCGGTGGTACCGATCTTGTGCTTGCCCAGGAACCGCTCGGTCACCTTGTCGATCACGCGGTGGTAGGGGGCGATGATGTGCGCGGCCTCGCTCACCAGCAGGCGGGAGCAGTCCACGCCGCGGCTGGTCAGGCCGTCGATCTCCTGGAAGAGCACCTCGACGTCCACCACCACGCCGTTGCCGATCACCGGGGTGACGGTGGGGGAGATGATGCCGGAGGGCAGCAGGTGCAGTGCGTACGTCTCGTCGCCGACCACCACCGTGTGGCCCGCATTGTTGCCGCCGTTGAAGCGGGCGACGTAGTCCACCTTGGTGCCGATGAGGTCCGTGGCCTTGCCCTTGCCCTCATCGCCCCACTGTGCGCCGATCAACACGATTCCAGGCATGATGCACCTCCGCAGCCGTGTGTATGCCTTGTGATTAAGCCGCCTTACAGCCTACCGCGAGCCCTAAACCGACCCGTTGCCCGGCTCAGTCGGTCTGCGCCGGCGTGGTATCCGGACCGAACAGCAGCTGGTGCACGGCGTCGTTCATGCGGGTGGTTTCGCCCAGCTTGACCCGCATGGGCACCAGATCGGCCACTACGCCTGCGGGCCCGTGCGGTTCCGTGGCGTCGTCGCCGTGCATCTCCGCGATCATGCGCTGCGCCACCACGCCGGTCAGGGCCTTGAAATCCTGCAGGATCGACGTGATCCTCATGCCGGCCAGATCGGTCACGTACGTGCCGTCGTACGCCATGATCTGCATGTGGTCGGGTACGCGCACGCCGCGGCGCAGCGCCTCCTGCACGCAGAACGCGGCGGCCATGTCCGGTGCCACGATCGCGTCCGCATCCGGGAATCGTTCGAACGCCTCTCTCGCCACGGTCTCGTATGTGGCGAAGTCGCTCACGTCCGGTACTTCGAGATAGTTCCAGCGAATGCCGGCCATGTCCAGCGTGCGCTCGAACGCCAAGTGGTAGCGCACGGGCGGGAAGGTGGTGTGCTCGCCCGTCATCTCGGTCGACGGCAGATCGTTGTATTGCGACCGCGGTCCGCCTATCTCCACCACGTTGCGCACTCCGGTGAGCGCGAACATCGTGGCGGCCAGCTCGCCGCCCTGCTCGTGGTCGGAGCCGATGGAGGGGATGGAGGCGCCCAGATAGCGGTCGAAGGCGACGATCGGCCTGCGGATGGACGTCCAGTAGTCGGTCGGGTGCGCGGTGTGTCCCATCATGATCAGACCGTCCATCATGTGCCGGCGCAGCATGTCCACGTACTGGTCCTCGCCGGTGCCCATGTCGGCCGTGGAGCAGATGATCGTGCGGTATCCGGCCTCGAACAGCCGGCCTTGCAATCCGGCTACGAGCGTGGCGAAGAACGGGTGCCGAATGGTCGGCACGATCGTCCCCACCACGTTGGTGCGGTCGTGGTACAGGTTGCGGGCCAGCTCGTTGGGCACATAGTTGAGCGACTTCATGGCCGCCTGCACCTTGGCGCGCATCTGATCCGACACGTACCCGTTGCCGTTAACCACCAGCGATACCGTACTCAGCGATACCCCGGCCTTGCGGGCCACGTCTCGCATTCCCACCATTGCGACCACCTCCTTTGCGTCTGTCGTCCCCATACTACTCGAACCGGTTCGCGTGGCATGTGCCCGCCAAAAGTTGCATATTCGCCCCTCTCAGTCTCCATTCGAGGGCTGTTCACGCCCGAATCTGCAACTTTTGGCAGCGCCGTGGCACGCCGGCAAGATCGAGTCTGCGACGAACCAGCGCAGGCGAGTGGATGACTTCGTTGAACGTAAAGCGTACAAAGACCGTATTGCCCAGTAGCCGCAGGTCGCCCTCGCGCTCCTTTTCCGCAAGAACGGTGTCGATGGCGTCTGCGCCTTTGACCATGCTCGGATTCACGTATTTTTCCCTGCCGTCCAGTTCTCCGATGATGGTTGTGCCGTCAGCGCCGGTCCATTTGAAGTCCGTGCGCCAGAGGCGATGGCTCACGGGATCGACGATTTCATACTGCAATTCCGGCGTCTCGTATCCCCAGATCAGCATCCACGCCCGTGCAATGGACTCGCCGCCGTTCTCGCTTCTTGGATCGGCGTGCGCGGCTACCAGCCGTGCCTGTTCAACACCTTTATATCCGGCGTGCTCGTCGATGAACGCCAGCAGTGAGTCGGCTGCAAGCCCATATAGGCGCATTGCCGCGTCACAGATGGCCAGTGCCAGCGGAAAGCGCAATGTACGGATGCAATCGAACACGGTCTGCATGAGTGAGGTGACGCGGATGCCGTCCCGAACTACGGCGCATATGCGTGTGAGATGGTGAAATTGGAAATATGACCGGTTGCGGGTGCAGGTATGGTCGTCGACGGCAATGTGCACGCGATCGTGCATCGTGTAGGTGCCGTGCAGCTTCCAGACGGCTGCGGCGCTGAGCTGGCATAATGGCCAATTTGGATGCTGGTCCACCACCGCGCGGAGCACGTGCATGATGCGCTGCCAGTAGGTGAGCGAAGCCCAATAGGCCGGCCGCGCGAACAGATCGTTGCGTACGGCGATCAGTTCTCCGCGCGCCAGACGTCCGTTGATGACTCGCTTGAGTGCCCGGTCGCGCGTCCACAGACATGCCTGCGCCTGTTCCGCTGCCGCCAGCGCCTGTTCCAGTTTGTTGCTTCGCCTCATGCTGAAACGCTATGTGACGGCCGGCGTGGCAGAAAAGCTCGACCGGGCATTGTGGACGAACGTGCCCCCGCATTCATGATTTGGGCGTGTCGTGCGCCCACTTATCCACAGAGCACAGTCGTGCACGGCTGTGTACAGCCGTATGCCGCCAAAAGTTGCATATTCGAGCGTGAAAAGCCCCCGCCGACGCATTGATGCGCCCGGATATGCAACTTTTGGCGGCATAGGTGCTCAGCGCGCGCGAGCTCGTGCGCGGTTCACGGCGTCCCGCGCGGAGCCGGCCCCGTCCCCGCGCACGCCGAACAGCACAATGAGCAGCTGTACGAACACGATGAACGCGCTCACGCGCAGCGTCCACTGCGTGCCGAAGATGGAGGCGAGGATCGCATTGTCTCCGTTGGACTGCGCCGCCAGATGGCTCAGCGTTTCCATGAGGATCACCAGCACGGGGGCGCCTACTGCGCCGGCGATCTGCCGCACGGTGTTGGTGACCGCGGAGCCAGCCGAGACCTCGGACGGCTCAAGGCAGTTGAGCGACCATGTGGTGATGGGCATGATGATGAATCCCATGCCGATCTGCCGCACGAACTGCCAGATGGAGATCCACCAGATCCACGTGTCCGTGTCGATCAGGCTCATCATGATCGTGCCGAACAGCAGGATGATCGTGCCGGACAGCGCCACGGGCCGTGCGCCGAGCCGGTCGAGCAGCTTGCCCCCGTAATACTGGGAGATGCACATGCCGAACGCGCCGGGCATCATCACCAGTCCGCTGACGGTGGCGGAGAAGCCGCGATCGTCCTGAATGTACAGCGGCATGATCACCATGATCGAGCTGAATGCGAAGAAGCTCAGCGCCGCGCAGATGGTGCCGGTGGTGAAACTGCGGTTCTTGAGCACGCCCAAATTGAGCAACGGCGGTTGGGCGGTCCCGTCCGAGGCAGTGTAGCGCTGCGCCCCGCGCAACTGACGCGCCACAAACCACACGATGCCCACCACGCCCACGAGCATCGCGAGCCACACCATCGGATGTGACGCCGGGAACGCCTCGATGTTGGTGAAGCCGAACATGAGACCGCCGAATCCGAACACGGACAGCGCCACGGAGAAGAAGTCGGCCTTCGCGGTCGCGTCGTTTTCCCCGAAATCGCGCAGCCACAGCGCCGCCATGGTCAGGCATGCCACGCCGATCACGGTGAGCGTGAGGAAGATGGACCGCCAGCCGAACGTGTCGGTCTGCATGCCGCCGATGGTGGGTCCGAGCGCCGGCGCCACGCTCATGGCCATGCCCACCGTGCCCATGGCCATGCCTCGGCGCGAGAGGGGGTAGATGGAGAAGACGGTGATCTGCAGCACGGGCCACATCACGCCGGTGCCCACGGCCTCCAGCAGACGGCCGAGCAGCACGAGCAGGAACGACGAGCCGACCCATCCCAGCGCGGACCCTACGGTGAACACCGCCATGGATGCGATCACGATCTGTCTGGTGGAGAACCGGCGGGTCAGGAACGCGGTGAGCGGCACCATCACGCCCATCACCAGCTGGAAGATGGAGGTGAGCCACTGCCCGGTGGTCACGGAAATGTTGAATTCGGAGACGATGGTGGGCAGGGCCGCGCTCAGCTGCAGCTGCGTGAAGTTGCCCACGAACGTGATGAACGTCAGGATGGCGAGCGAGGCGAAGGCCGCGTGGGTGAGGTGACCGTCAACGTACGATTCCTCGCTGGAAAGCCGCTGCCGTTGCACTGTCTGTTTCGCCATGTCATCATCGCCTTCTGGTCCGTGTACGCGGTCAGTCTATCCGCGCCCGTGGAGATGGACGACGGTTGAATCGGCAAGGGGACAAATGCGCGACGTAGGGGGTATAGTGCATAGCAGAGGCGTAAGCCAACCATGAGAGCAGTAGTACAAGAGGGGCGCACCGTAATGGCGTTGACAAGCGGCGAAACGGCAGAACAGGCAGCGGAGGGGCCGAGCGGAGGCCGCCGGAGGTCGAACATGCTCCGCAATGCCTACCAGATCAACAGCGTCCAGTACTGGCGCATGTTCCTCAACATGGCGTTGGGTTTCGCGGACGCCGCCATGTACATCATCGCCGGCGCCACGGTGCTGCTGTTGCGCAACGAGTCGCATGCCTTTTATTCCATGCGCATGTTCTTCAGCATGGACGTGTCCGTCTATCTGCTCATGTGCGCCGCGTTCTGGGTGTGGTCGCTGCGCTCGGTGGGCGTCTACCACCGCCATGTGATGGGTGACGGCTACCAGCTCAACATGCTGCTCATCAAGGGCATGGTGGTGTGCTGGGTGATCCAGTGCGCCCTCAACTTCATCTTCGGCTTCGAGCTCACGCTCGTCTCGCTCACCATCGCGGTGATGGCCGCTTGGGCGCTTACCGTGGTGGAGCGCATGATCAGCCGCCGCATCATTACCGGCAGCAGGCAGAAGGGCGCGTACGCGTATGCCACGGTGCTGATCGGCTCTCCGGAGGGCATTGGTCGCATGCTGAGCTTCCTTGCCCAGCGCCGTCAGCTCAACTACCGGCCCGTGGCCGTATGCCCCATTCAGGTGCATCCGCAGAGCGGTCTGATTCGCCCGGTTACGGATCCGCAGGTGCTCACCGAGCTTGACGCGCAGGTGATGAAGCATTGGGGCGCGTCCCTGCCGGTTATCGCCTACGAGGACCACACGCTGGCCGAGCACATCGTGGATGCCGGTGCACAGACCGTTATGGTGTGCGACGTGATGACCCGCTATTCGGAGAACTACAACACGTTCTCCGTGCGCATGGAGAGCCTTGGTCTGGAGGTGGCCATGCTCGCCTCCGCCGCGGACACGAGCAACCATGAGTTGCAGGTGCGTTCCATTCAGGGCACTACGATCATCACGCAGCGCCTGTCCCAGTACACGCCGCTCAACGCGTTCTTCAAGCGCTTGTTCGACATTGTGGTCTCCAGTCTGGCCATCGTCTGTTCCGCCATCATCACCATCCCGGTGGCCATTGCCATCAAGGTGACGGACGGAGGCCCGGTGTTCTACACGCAGACGCGCATCGGGCTGCGTGGCAAGCCGTTCAAGATGTACAAGTTCCGTTCCATGGTGGTCAACGCGGACGAGCTCAAGAAGAAGCTTGCGGCGGAGACCGGCCAGACCGATCGCTTCATCTTCAAGATGAAGAACGATCCGCGCATCACGCCGGTGGGCCATTTCATCCGCCGCTTCTCCATCGACGAGCTGCCCCAGTTCCTCAACGTGTTCATGGGGGACATGTCCGCCGTGGGGCCGCGTCCGCCGCTGCCGGAGGAGTACGCCCGTTACAATCAGGTGTACGCCACGCGCATGCTGGTCAAGCCCGGCATCACCGGCCCGTGGCAGGTGTCCGGCCGGTCCGACCTGTCCGAGGAGGAAAGCGAGGCTCTGGACGTGGCCTACGTGCAGAACTGGAGCGTTCTGGGAGACATTGTGTTCCTGTTCCGTACCGTGGGCGCCGTGCTGAGCCATAAGGGAGCCTACTGATGACGAATCCTTCTGCCAATGATCCGCTTAACCCTCCGAAGCCGCCGATCGGCCTTGCTCCGATTCCTGCCACTCCGGTGGCTTCCGCCCCGCAGGGTGCGGAAAGTACCGACAACTATGTGGAGCACATTGACGAGGCCACGCCGATCGTTCAGCCGGACATTGACCCGGCCGTGCTTGCGGCGGATGCCGCTGCCGCCGAGCACCATTCGCATCGCCGTCGCATGAGCCCGGAACATATTCGCCGCATCAAGCGGCGCAAGCGTCGTCGCCGCATTCTGATCGGCATTCTGGTGCTCGTTGTGGTGCTCATTGCGCTCGCCGGATGGTTCGTTGCCAGCGCCCTCAAGGCCAAGACCGAGGTGGAGGCCGCCGTGGCGCAGGCTTCCGGCATCCAGTCGCAGGTGATGGGCGGGGATACCGCCGCCGCCAAGGCCAGCATCGAGCAGTTCGGCCAGCATATTGACGCCACCTATGCGCAGACCAAGAGCCCGGTGTGGGCGCTCGCCTCGCTGGTGCCTCACTACGGTTCGGACGTGAAGGCCGTGCGCCAGACCGTGGAAATCCTGGAGGACGTGAGCAACAATGCCCTCCCCAAGCTCGCCAGTTCCGTGGATGGATTGAACCTGAGCCAGATCGGCATTCGCGATGGTGCTGTGGACCTTGGCAGCATGGCGTCCGTGGCCGATGAGCTGACCGCCGCCAACAAGGTGATCGCCGACGCCAACGTGAAGTTCGGCAACGTCTCCGGTACCACCATTCCGCAGCTCACGGATGCGCTTGCCTCCGCCAAGGCCCAGTTCGGCGAGCTCGCCTCCACTGTGGATCTCGGTACCCGCGTGGCCAACCTCATGCCTGCCATGTTCGACCTCGGCCCCGGCAATGCGCCCAACGACGGCAAGGTTCGTACCTATCTGGTCATTGCGCAGAACAATGCGGAGCTGCGTGCCACTGGCGGCATCTTCGGTTCGTGGGGCGTGCTCACCGTGGACGGCGGCAAGCTCACCATGGGCGCGTTCAGCCCCGCGCAGGTGCCGCCGGTGCCCGGTTCTCCCGTGGTGCAGCTCACGCCAGAGGAGAAGTCGCTGTTCACCGAGAAGATGGCCACCTACCAGCAGGATCCAGATTTCACCCCGGATTTCTCGCGCGCTGCGGAAATCGCAGCCGCCATGTGGAAGAACCTCAACAACCAGGCTGTGGATGGCGTGATCAGCATTGATCCGGTGTTCCTGCAAAGTCTGCTGAACGTGACAGGCCCGGTTACCTTGGCCGACGGTTCCCAGCTCAACGGCCAGAACACCGTACAGACCCTGCTGCATGACACGTATTTTACGAAGCTTTCCGGCAGGGCTCAGGATGCGTTCTTCTCTTCTGCCGCCACCAGTATCTTCAACCATCTCATCACATCCGCCGGCGGCAACAACGCTGCACTCGTCAAGGCGGTGCAGAGTGCCGTCAGCAACCGGCACGTTTACCTGTGGACCGCTCACGAGGATGAGCAGCAGCAGATTGACGGTACGGCCATTTCCGGCACGCTTATCACCAATCCGAGCAAACCCGTCGCTGGCGTCTACTTCAACGACGGCACCATGGGCAAAATGGACTGGTACCTCAAACGCGAGGTCAGCTACGAGTACGACCAGACGTACCCCACCGGCGCCAAGCAGTACACCGTGCACATCAAACTGACCAACACGGCCGATCCGAACGAGGTGGCGTCCTTCCCGAAGGATGTACTTGGTTTTGATGAGCAAGGTGCGTCCCGCCACGGAGAGATCGATACGGTCGCATATGTCTATGCGCCTGCGGATGGCCGCTTGGTGGACTGGCAATTCACCGGTGCCGGTACGGGCGATGGCAACTTCGACAGTATCGCCGTGCACAATGAGCTGACCGTTGGCGTTAAAGGCGTTACCCTGCAGCCGGGAGAGTCGTTTGAGGCCACTATCCATGTGACCACATCGCCCATCGTGGCTGCAGATGATGAGATGATTTTGCGCCAAACCCCCCTGCTGAAGTAGACGGAATGGAACAGGCGATAGACTAAGGAAAGAATTTCGTGGCGGATGAGGTTCCCCCTAACTGCCCGGGTATGAGGATTGGAGTTGAGTTTTGGCTACCACTGAAAACGCTGAGAATGACGTCATTACCATTGACGTCCTTGGGGCCATCAAAAAGCATATCATCACCACGGTGGTTACTCTTGTGGTGGTGTTTGCTGCAGTGGCGGGTTATACGTTCACCCGCACTCCGCAGTATACGGCGTCCGCCCAGTTGTTGGCCACGTACAAGGGCAGCAGTACGCAGGACACGACCGCGAATTCCTTCAATTCCGGTGCAAGCTACATTGAGTCGCAGATCGCCACCTACCCCGAGCTGGTGAAGACCGAAGCTGTACTGCAGCCGGTCATCACGGATCTGGGACTCAACACCACTGTGGATGATCTGGCGAAGCAGGTCACTGCTTCCAATCCCACGGACACCATGCTGGTGGAGATCAGCGTGGATGATCCGAGCCCCAAGAATGCGTCCAACATCGCCAACAGCGTGGCCACCAGCTTGCAAAAGCAGATCACCACCACCTTGTATAGCGACGAGGGCGAAAAGATCGTCTCCCCAGTGAATCTGCAGATTGTGCAGCGGGCGTACGTGCCGGCCAATCCGAGCTCTCCGAACACGAAGATGAATCTTGCCATCGGATTGGTGGGCGGCATTGTCTTGGGCATTGTGGCCGCTGTGGTCAAGGATCTCCTAGACCGTCGCGTGCGTCAGACTTCGGACGTGCAGGCCATTGTGGACGACGTGCCTGTGCTGGGAACCCTGTCCAACAGCGAGACATTCTCCGGCAAGGCCCCGGTCATTATTGCCAAGCCAGCGTCTCCGGAGGCGGAGGAGATCCGCCGCCTCCGCACCAATCTGTCTTTCGCGTTGCCGGAGAATAACCTGTCCAACGTAATCGTGGTCACCTCTGCCACCCAGCACGAGGGCAAGACCACCACCAGCGTGAACCTCGCCACCGCGTTTGCGGAAGCCGGCAGCAGTGTGCTGCTCATTGATGCGGACGTGCGCAGCCCTTCCGTGGCCTCCCAGCTCGGCATCGAGGGCAATGTAGGCCTGACGCATCTGCTCGCCGGCAAGCTGTCCGCTCAGGACGCCATTCAGCGCTACTGGAAGCCGAACTTCCACGTGCTGCCCGCAGGCAAGCAGACCATGAACCCGAGCATCATGCTCAACTCCCGTGCCATGAAGTCGCTCATCGCTCAGGTGGCCGGCCACTACGACCATGTGATCATCGACACGGCCCCCATGCGCGTAGCCAATGACGCCGCAGTGTTCGTGAAGGAAGGCGGCGAGTTGCTGCTGGTGGTAGGCCTTGGCGTGGCAGAAAAGAAGCAACTGCGCACCACCGTTCAGGAGCTCAGAACCTTGGAGATCGAGACCGCCGGCCTGTCCCTCAACTTCGCTGAAAGCGACAAGAAGAAGGACGAGTACTACTACTATTACGGTTCCGATGACAAGGGCGGCGAAGGCAAGTCTGACGGCAAGAAGCACAAAAAGGCCTGACAGCATCGTATACGGTCCGGGTTTCCGCTCGAGATGACGAGTGGGAACCCGGACTTTTTGCATTAGGCGCTTGCCTAACCAACGGAAAATTTGCCATGATATCTGGAGTTATCTATAATTATCTATAGATATCTAGCCTTATTTTAGTTTATTTGGGGGAGACGATGGAGCAGCAGCCGCCTTTGCAAGCGTTGAATCCGTTCATGCCGGGAGCCGGCTTGCAGCCGCCTGCGTTGGTTGGGCGTGCCGGTGAACTGGAGCATATGGACCGCATGGTGGCACGTACCAAACTGGGACTTCTCAACAGAGGCGTGATGCTGTATGGGTTGCGTGGCATAGGGAAAACCGTGCTTTTGCTGCGTATGCGCTCCATTGCCGAGCAGCAGCATATTGCCACCATCAAGATTGAGGCCAGCGCGGACGCCGGTAAAGTATATGACGCCTTGTTCCGCGATATTCCCATGGCGATTGCTCGTATTGGCAAGCCTGATCTTCGGAAGAAGATTGGCGGTGTATTTGCCCATGTGGAGTCGATCTCCTTTGACTTCATGGGTGTGAAGGCCGATGCCGGGTTCAAGGGCAAAGAGTCGTATCGTACGGAGTCATATCGTCTGCAATTGCTGATTGAAGGCATTTGCCGGGAACTGCAAAAAGCCAATTCAGGACTGTACTTGTTTGTTGATGAGATGCAGGAAATGAATGATGCTCCGCTCGGGGATCTGATCACCATCCAACATGAAATGGGCCAGCAGAATCTGCCATTTTACATTATTGGCGCGGGACTCCCAGATCTCCCCGGAGTTCTTGCCAAATCCCGGTCTTACGCCGAACGGCTGTTTGACTATCGTGAGATTGATCGGTTGGATGATGTTGCCACACGAGAGGGGTTTCAAGAGCCTGCACGCAAGAGCGGACGCCCGTTCAGCGGAGATTCGTTGGATCGGCTGGTTGACCTGTCTCAAGGCTATCCGTATTTTATTCAGGCATATGGAGCGGCAACGTGGAATGCATCGGACTCCAATCCAATTAGCGGTGATGCCGTTGACCGCGGTAAAGCTGAGGCATTGCGAATGCTAGACCATGGATTGTATATGTCCCGTTGGCAAAAGGCCACCGAGGCTGGACGCATGTATTTGCGCATCATGGCAGATCTCTCTGACGGCCCCGTACGTACGGCGGATGTGGCTCAACGGTTCCGCAGCCGAGGGTCCGCCGCCAGCGCACGCGCCTCTCTCATCTCCGACGGCCTGATCTACTCCTCCGGTTACGGCCAAGTGGCCTTTTCCGTGCCCCGCATGGCCGAATTCGTTCGCCGAGCTATGCCGGAGGTGGAACAGCCATATGATGGCAGGAGATAGCGGATGGATAAGGCCCGATTTTTTGCGCACTTTAGTTTGGGCTTGAGGTGAAGGGGCATGGCCCGCATCTGTTTAGCTTCAGCGGATAGTTGACGCATGTGTCGGGGCATGCTTGACGGTATGTCCTGGGGCATGGTTGACGGTTTCGGGTGGTGACAATGGTGTATGGACACGTATTCATCATCGGCCGGCGCCGGCGCCGGCGGCATCATCACACCCGACGCGGCGTCCCGGGGCGACATGCTGCGCAATCGCTCCATCATCGCGGCCGTCAGGGGCGGGGGCCCGTCGCCTCCGCGGCCCGACGATACGGGGTGTCACGGCAATGGGCCCACGCGTGGTAGTGCCCGGATTCTTGCGCACTTTGGTCTTCGCTCGGCTGTGACGATGATCGGTTCGCTGCCGGTACGGTCTCACCGAGTCGGGACATGTCGAGGTAGCGGCGCGTCGACCACTCGCTCGAGGTGACGTAGCGGACGCGCGCGCAGACGAGCATCAACGCGCTCCTGCCGTCCGGGAACGAGCCGACCACGCGCGTGCGCCGCCTGATCTCGCGGTTCAATCGTTCGATCATGTTGTTCGTGCGGATGCGACGCCGGTGCTCCCTCGGATAGTCGTCAAGCAGGTAGGTCGTGGTCTCCCCGATGCCCTCGCGCAGGCATGTGGCGGCCTCCTTGAGCTTCCTCGAGTCCATCTCCCCGGCGACGGACTCGGCCTTCTCCAGCGCCTTGTCGCGTGATTCCATGGAGAACACGGCCTTGAGCGCGTCCGCGGCCCATTCCCGGTTCCCGGGGTTGACCCTGGCGAGGATATTGCGTTCGAAATGCACCATGCACCGCCGGTGGCGGGCGCCGGGCAGCAGCTCGTTCACCGCGGCCACGAGCCCCGCGCACCGGTCGCCGGTCACCAATCTCACGCCCTTGAGGCCGCGTGCGAGCATGCCGGTGATGAACCCACGCCAGCTGTCCGCGTCCTCCTTCATGCCCTCCGCCACGGCGAGCACCTCCCTGTGGCCGTCCAGACGCACGCCGATGGCGACCGGCACGCCCGCGTTCTCGACCGAGCCGCCCCAGCATCGCTTGTGCCACACTCCGTCCATGAACACGTACGGGTACTCCTGTTCCAACGGGCGCTCCCTCCACGCGTCGATATCCGCGTAGATGCGCTTGAGCTTGTCGGAAAGCGTCTGCGAGGGCATGCGGTCGCCCCACAGGAGCTGGCCGGCGTCATCGACCTGACGCGTGCTCACGCCGGCCAGGTACATGTCGATCAGCGCCTCCCCGGGCGCTCTCCTCGCGCCGCCGGTAGCGTCCGAATCACGGCCGACTCGAACACCGCACCCTTCAGCTTCGGCACCCTCAGGCTCATTTTGTGTTTTGTCAAGTTGGTGTCCGCGTTGTGTGCAGTGTTTTTCCGCAGTGTGGGCAGCGGGTTTTCCGCAGTGTGTGCGGTATTGGATGTGGCCGCTGCCTGTCTGCG
>NZ_JBKEVR010000007.1:0-109344 GCF_056357235.1 Bifidobacterium sp. LH_389 | reverse complement strand
ATTCCTTGACCCCTCTTGGGGTCTGTACCCTCCATGTGGAACACGTGGTTGATAGGCCGGACGTGGAAGCCGCGCGAGCGGTGGAGCTGACCGGTACTAATGGGGGAACGCCAACACGACACACGCCTTCTTCCGGGAGTGCGTGTGCGTGGGATGGTTGGGCGTCGGATTCGTCTGCGGCACGGAGCACAAGCGTGCTTCACACAACGACAGGCAACGAGGGTTGCTCGCGTCCATTGTCCGGTTCCCGGACCGCCACCATGCGTTGGTTTTTGCGGTGGTCATGGCCCAGGGGTCACGCCCGGTCCCTTTCCGAACCCGGTAGCTAAGGCCTGGCACGGTGATGGTACTGCACCCGAGAGAGTGTGGGAGAGTAACACACCGCCGCAAATACACTTACAACGGCCCGGAGGGATGTCTCCCTCCGGGCCGTTTTCGTATTCGGGCGGGCTGTTCGACGCTTGTCCCGCCGTTCCTTGCCGATTGCAGCCTGAGTGCGGATACCGTCATGCCGGGGTGTCCGGCTATCGCGGGCATTGGCCGGGGAACGCAACCGCAAACCCGAACCACCCACACCCCGAAGAACAGACGAAAACTCCTTGCCGGATCATCCCCCGGGTGTGGGGCAAACCGCGCTATGCGCCACGCTCCGCCTCCTCCGTGAGGATCATCCCCGCGGGTGCGGGGCAAACACGCCGGTGATGGTGGCCGGTGCGCTCGTGACCGGATCATCCCCGCGGGTGCGGGGCAAACTGGAGTCGGCCTTGCGCGATGACGCGCATGCCCGGATCATCCCCGCGGGTGCGGGGAAAACGTCCGGCGCGGGCCTGCTCACTTGGCCATGTCCGGATCATCCCCGCGGGTGCGGGGCAAACCTCGTTCGGTCAGTCTCCTATGTGTCTTAGGTCGGATCATCCCCGCGGGTGCGGGGAAAACTGGACGCCCTTCCACTGGCCGGTGGGCGTGCCAGGATCATCCCCGCGGGTGCGGGGAAAACTCAATTAAGACCGCCTCTCACCCGGCCCCGACCGGATCATCCCCGCGGGTGCGGGGAAAACGTGCGAAGGAACGCGAAAGGGTCGACGCCAGGCGGATCATCCCCGCGGGTGCGGGGAAAACGCCGGGTGGAGCGTGTATTGGGCGGCTTCGTCCGGATCATCCCCGCGGGTGCGGGGAAAACTCCCGCCATTACGGCAAGAGAGGGGCTGTAGACGGATCATCCCCGCGGGTGCGGGGAAAACCATGTGCAGGAAACGCATGGAAATCGAAACTCCGGATCATCCCCGCGGGTGCGGGGAAAACGGGCGTCGGCTGTTCGTCGCGGTGCGCAGGCCCGGATCATCCCCGCGGGTGCGGGGAAAACATGGGCGTGCGCACCGGCTCCCCATCCGCATCCGGATCATCCCCGCGGGTGCGGGGAAAACGGACCCACACAACCGTTGAAATGAAGCCGATTCGGATCATCCCCGCGGGTGCGGGGAAAACGGCGTCACCGTCTGCCCCGAATGGGAACGGGACGGATCATCCCCGCGGGTGCGGGGAAAACGCGAACCGCAGCTGCATGTACGGGGTGCCGTTCGGATCATCCCCGCGGGTGCGGGGAAAACGTTGGGGTCTCCCCCGCGGCATCCGTGCTGGTCGGATCATCCCCGCGGGTGCGGGGAAAACCTCAGT
Organism: Bifidobacterium sp. LH_389; assembly: GCF_056357235.1. Lineage (NCBI taxonomy): Bacteria > Bacillati > Actinomycetota > Actinomycetes > Bifidobacteriales > Bifidobacteriaceae > Bifidobacterium > Bifidobacterium sp. LH_389. The sequence goes on along the minus strand of NZ_JBKEVR010000007.1, from coordinate 107,670 downwards.
TCGTCGGGGAACATGTGGTTCATGGTCGGATCATCCCCGCGGGTGCGGGGAAAACCAGAAGGTCATCCAGTTCGCGCTCTTCACGGTCGGATCATCCCCGCGGGTGCGGGGAAAACCACGAGTCCTTCACGTCGATGGGCATGAACCCCGGATCATCCCCGCGGGTGCGGGGAAAACATGGCAGCGCCTCGCCCTGCCCACGGGCATGGCGGATCATCCCCGCGGGTGCGGGGAAAACATAGGCGACATGCCGATCGGGGACTGCGGGTGCGGATCATCCCCGCGGGTGCGGGGAAAACATGCAGTCACGAATCAGCCAACTGTCGCAGGACGGATCATCCCCGCGGGTGCGGGGAAAACCTGATCCGCCTGCTGCTGCATCATATGGGTGGCGGATCATCCCCGCGGGTGCGGGGAAAACCTGTACACACGCCCCGACGACTTCGACGGCACCGGATCATCCCCGCGGGTGCGGGGAAAACGTACGGGTGCGGGGGCTACCGCGCGCGGGCCGCGGATCATCCCCGCGGGTGCGGGGAAAACGTCCACTCCAGCATTCACACGCCGGCCTGGAACGGATCATCCCCGCGGGTGCGGGGAAAACTGCTCCTAGTCCTGGTCGTCTGTCGTTCGGGCCGGATCATCCCCGCGGGTGCGGGGAAAACCAGGACCGACCGTAGCCCACGGAAGCCGAGAGAGGATCATCCCCGCGGGTGCGGGGAAAACGAGGAAATCAGGTTCCGCAACGGCAGCCGCATCGGATCATCCCCGCGGGTGCGGGGAAAACCGCATCAGCCGAACGCTCATGAACCTCACCGACGGATCATCCCCGCGGGTGCGGGGAAAACATGAACCTCTACGACAACCTCGCCGCAGACGACGGATCATCCCCGCGGGTGCGGGGAAAACTGGCAGGTCGCAGGCGGCTACAACTCCACCGACGGATCATCCCCGCGGGTGCGGGGAAAACGTTGGCGGAGCCGTAGCGCAGCTTCGCGGACGTGGATCATCCCCGCGGGTGCGGGGAAAACGGTGGTGCCGTCCGCGTTGGTGGTGTCGTCCGCGGATCATCCCCGCGGGTGCGGGGAAAACCGATGCCTCGTGCAGTGCGCTGCTGCCGGTGCCGGATCATCCCCGCGGGTGCGGGGAAAACCGGCCTTGAGTGAGGCCAGCCATCTGTCTATGCGGATCATCCCCGCGGGTGCGGGGAAAACACCGTCACCACGAAGCAGGGGGTCACCCAAACCGGATCATCCCCGCGGGTGCGGGGAAAACCCCAGTAGGATACGGCCGGGGCGGAGCAGCGCCGGATCATCCCCGCGGGTGCGGGGAAAACCGATTCGCTCAACGGCATCAGGTCCGACATCGCGGATCATCCCCGCGGGTGCGGGGAAAACTCCTTGGCGCGTTTCTCCCATTCGCGCGAGTGCGGATCATCCCCGCGGGTGCGGGGAAAACAAAACCCTCGGCTCCACGATGAAGGCCAACCCCGGATCATCCCCGCGGGTGCGGGGAAAACGGGTTTTTCAGATTGCCGTTTGCCGCTATCCACGGATCATCCCCGCGGGTGCGGGGAAAACGTCGTTCTCCCTCGCCTTGTCCCATTTGCGGTAGGATCATCCCCGCGGGTGCGGGGAAAACGACGGCGACAGCGAACCCGCATGGTGCGGGAACGGATCATCCCCGCGGGTGCGGGGAAAATGTCGACGGCTTCGGCGTTCCAGTCGTCCTCGCCGGATCATCCCCGCGGGTGCGGGGAAAACAAATGGAGGAATCCTCCAGCAACGCGTACGAACGGATCATCCCCGCGGGTGCGGGGAAAACCTATTCGCCAGCCACGGAATCGCCTGCACCTGCGGATCATCCCCGCGGGTGCGGGGAAAACCCCGCAGCCCCTCACCTCGAATGCCATCGTTCCGGATCATCCCCGCGGGTGCGGGGAAAACGCCGTTGTGGTTGCGTCGCCTTGGCTTCTCGCCGGATCATCCCCGCGGGTGCGGGGAAAACAAGAAGGGCGACGTGTACAACATCACCGGCGCCGGATCATCCCCGCGGGTGCGGGGAAAACGTGGCGGCCGCCTTGTCCGCGCCGCTAGTCGCCGGATCATCCCCGCGGGTGCGGGGAAAACGTTTTGTCCTTCCCTGATTGCGTCGATGGCGTCGGATCATCCCCGCGGGTGCGGGGAAAACGGCGACGCCTCCATGCTCGCCGCCGCGAAGACCGGATCATCCCCGCGGGTGCGGGGAAAACGTCGGCGACGGCGTCGAGGCTTTCGCCCCAGCCGGATCATCCCCGCGGGTGCGGGGAAAACACCTTCGAAAAGGAACTCACCCAGCTCTACATCGGATCATCCCCGCGGGTGCGGGGAAAACGGTGGTGCCGTCCGCGTTGGTGGTGTCGTCCGCGGATCATCCCCGCGGGTGCGGGGAAAACTACCTGAACGCCACGTACATGAAGACCGGCGTCGGATCATCCCCGCGGGTGCGGGGAAAACATGAGCTTGGCGGTGTCCTCCAAGGTCATGACCGGATCATCCCCGCGGGTGCGGGGAAAACCCATCGCCGCCCTGTCCCCGAGCGAACCCCAGCGGATCATCCCCGCGGGTGCGGGGAAAACGGCACCAAACAGCACAGCGAAGCCGCCATCGACGGATCATCCCCGCGGGTGCGGGGAAAACTTGGTCTTCGGGTTTGTCGTAGACGTAGATGCCGGATCATCCCCGCGGGTGCGGGGAAAACAGTCTGATTTTATGCGGAAAACTTGGGGAATTGCAAGGAGAAATATTTGATTCGTGCAGTTGACGGACCGGCGGGAAGCGCGCTGACTGAAAGTGGCGGCATAGTCCTCCTCATGACCTGTCTGCTGTGATGACCATAGTGTATCGCGTTCAGCAGAGAGCCGGAATACCGGGATTTTGGGAAACAACATACAGGTGGATGCCGATACGGGGGGACTGGTATCATACACCGTCGATCCGCAATGCGGATGTGAACCGGGTATAAATATCGGTGAATAAAGAATCCTTGCATTGGCGGGGTTAATTAAGGAAGCTTGTATTGATTTTTTAAAGATGGGTATTAATATAGCTGTATAAGCTTTATGTTGATGCGGCAACCGACCCAAAGGAGGGGATCTGATGACACTTAACGATCTTCAGCCCCTTCTTGTGCCGCCGATGGGCAGAGAACGGCATTACTGGCGTCCGCGCGAGGACGCCTATATCTCCCGCAGCGAGAGACGCCGGGAGACGGGAGAGTATTACTCTGCAGTGCCTGCGCATATCGCAGGGTATTCACCTGTGATTCCGCCCGATATCAGTGCCACCATGGAGGAATCCGCTCGTGACCTCGGGAGGCTGGACGCGTATGCCACATCTCGATTCGGCGCCGGAGGACATGTGATGGGGCCGATGTCTTCAATCCTATTGCGTACGGAATCGACATCGTCGTCGCAGATCGAGAATCTGACGGTCGGAGCCAAGAATCTGGCATTGCAGGAATTGGGGGAAGGCAAGGGCGGCAATGCGGCCGTCGTGGTAGGTAACGTACGGGCCATGGAAGCGGCCTTGAAGCTGGCTGGTGACATCAGCGAGCCGAATCTGCTCGCCATGCATCATGCGCTGCTATCTCACCAAACGAACTGGGAGGAATACGCCGGCCGGTACCGGAACGAACTGGTGTGGGTCGGCAGCAGTTCGGCGGGACCGTTGCATGCCAGCCATGTCGGTCCGCAACCGGAACTGGTTCGTCCTCTCATTGCAGACCTGCTCGAATTCATCGGCCGCGATGATCTTCCCGTCATCCTTCAGTGCGCGATCGCGCACGCACAGTTCGAAACCATCCATCCGTTCGCGGACGGCAACGGTCGGGTAGGGCGTGCGCTGGTCCATGCCATTTTGCGCAACAAGGAGTTGACCGACAACGTCACTCCGCCGGTATCCGCGGGATTGCTGACGGACACCGAGCGTTACTTCGACGCGTTGGCCGCCTATCGCTCGGGAGATGCCAGACCCATTGTGGAATGCTTCGCCCATGCATGCCGGTATGCCGCAGCAACGGGAATCCAGCTCATCGATGATTTGACAGCCCAACTGGAACAATCACGGCAGGCACTCCACGGCGTACGCAGTGACGCCGCATCCTGGCAGGTACTGCCAAAGCTGATCGAACAGCCAATCGTCAATCAGGAATACCTCACTGCGACCATGGGACTCAGCCCGCCCGCGGCGCGCCGCGCAATCGCAACGCTGACCGATCGGGGCGTGCTGACCGAAATCATGGGCGGACGCAGAAACAAGGTTTGGGAACACGTGGGCATTATCCGGGTGCTGGATGATTACGCCAAACATCTGAGAAGGGAATAGCCATGCGGAGCAGCCATCGAGGAATGCCGCAGCTATCGCCGCAAGCCTTGTCGATATGGGCGAAAAGCGTGTATCAGGATCCGTTGGATACCCGATACCTGCAGCTGTGGCAGCACATGGAGGATACAGGCGCCATCGCCGCGCATGTGTGGGATGATTTCCTTCCATGCAATGTCAGATCCGTTCTGGCCGATGACATCGGCAACGAGGAAATGGCCCGAGACCTGTACCTCTTCGTTGCAACGATTCATGACGTCGGCAAGGCATCGCCGGCGTTTGCCGTGCAGGTACCCGAATTTGCAGACAAGATACGCATGCATGGCGGCCTTCGCATAGAACCGGCAATCGCAGCGGACTCCTTGCGATCGAAATTCCGTCACGAGCTCGTGGGATACCAAGCCCTTCACGAATGGTTCCGCACGCAGGGCGCATCCACGGAGGAAGGAAGCTTCGCGGATGGGGTTGCATGCATAGTTGCAGGGCACCATGGCACGTCGTTGACTAGCGAGAAGCGTGAACTGCTGAACGACTCTCGTGCGGAGGAATTCATCGGGGACCGTGCTTGGAGTGTAGTTCGCAGCGAGCTGCTGGATTGGATTGCCGTCGATTTTGCCAAGACACTGCAACATCTTCAGGACCGTCCTTTGCGCCGCAGGACGCAGATTCTGCTCACGGGATTGGTGATCATCGCAGACTGGATAGCCAGCGATACAAGGCTGTTCCCTCTGAACGAAGGGCCCTTAGACGAGCAGTGCTTTGACCCACATCGCAGGGCTGAACGTGCATGGCGCATGCTGCGTCTCCCCAGACCGTGGACGCCTCCGGTCGGTATGCCTGATCCTGACGAAGCCTTCGCCGGACAATTCGATATCCCCAATGCAAGATTGCGTCCCGTGCAACGCGAGGCGATTCGCATGGCCCAAAGCATGGCCAAGCCGGGACTGATGATCATTGAAGCCAACATGGGCGAAGGCAAAACGGAAGCTGCGCTGCTGGCCGCCGAGATATTGGCTGCGCGATTCCGTTGCGGCGGCGTGTACTATGCACTGCCGACGCAGGCAACGGTCAACGCCATGTTCACGCGCGTGCTCGATTGGGTGGGACATCTGCCCGCTGAACAGAAAAGCGGAATGGCGTCGTTGTTCCTGGCACACGGCAAACGCGCACTCAACGACGAATACGAGCGCATGCGCGAACAATGGTTCGACGACGGTAGCGGACTGGACGGGGATTTCCAAAAGGAAGAGTCCCGGGGACTTGTGTACGACGATGGGTGGGACTCCGGCTCGGCCGCTTTGCACCAGTCGATGCAGGCCGTCGTCAATGCGTGGCTGACCGGTCCCAAACGCGGCAACCTCTCCGATTTCGTCGTCGGAACTATCGATCAGGTGCTCATGGCGGGGCTGCGCAGCAAGCACGTGGTGCTGCGCCATCTCGCACTCGCCGGCAAAGTGGTGATTCTGGACGAGATTCACTCCAACACCGCCTATATGAACGTTTACATGGAGACGGTATTGGCTTGGCTGGGAGCATACGGAACGCCGGTGATCATGCTCAGCGCCACGTTGCCCCAGCAGCGTCGTCAGGCGTTTCTGCATGCCTATCGTCAAGGTGCGCGTGCGACTCGTGACGTCGAATCCCTGACAGCTGCCTTTGCCTCCGGCGAATCGGTCGACATACCGGTGCGGCGACGCAGACGACGATTCGATGCGGCAGCGCATCCAACTGCGGATGGCCTGGGCGAGCGCGATGGAAAGTCAACGGAGACGGACCTTGACCTGCGCTATCCGCTGATCAGCCAGGCCGCCGCGGACGGCATACTGGATTCCGCCCCTGCGCCATCCGGGCGGTCCCTCGGCATCCATGTCGCACTGATTGCGGATGACGACGCCACGTTGGTGAAGCTCCTGCGTGAACAGCTGCATGACGGTGGATGCGCCGTAGTCATCCGTAACACGGTATCGCGCGCACAGCACACGTACGAGCTGCTCTCGCGGGCCTTGGACGTTGACGTGACGCTGGCGCATTCCCGTTTCCTCGCCTTCGATCGGGCGCGCATCGACCGGGAACTGATCCGACGCTACGGCAAGAACAGCGGGCCAAGGCAACGCAGAGGCATAGTTGTCGCAACGCAGGTCGTGGAACAGTCGCTCGACGTGGACTTCGACCTGATGATCACCGACATCGCCCCGATCGATCTCATATTGCAGCGAGCGGGCCGGTTGCATCGGCATCGCCGTGGTGACGGGGAATCCGATCGCCCGAATCGGCTGAGAACGGCCAAACTGTTCATCACAGGCGTGACCGGCGGGCTTGAATCCGGTGAACCGCCGGAATTCGCCAGCCGAGTGTACGCACGGTATCTGCTCATGCGTTCTCTGGCGGTGACGGGTCTGACGGCATTCGGTGACGCCGTGCGGATGAACGTTCCCAGCGACATCCCTCGCATGGTTCAGAACGTATACGGCGAGGATGCGGATGTGTGCCCGCCGTCCTGGCGCAGCGGTCCGAAAGGAGAAAAGACGGCGAAGCGGCATCTGGCGGAGCAGCGTGAGCATAGCGAGAACATGGCGGGGCAACTGCGCATCTTCAACCCGCAATGGAAGCGATCCCCGTTCTCCTTGGACAACTGGCTGGCCGTGAACTTGCCGGACCCGGACACGCCGGGAATCTCCCAGCAGCGCCTTGTTGCCGCCGGTGTTCGCGAAACCGATGATTCCTTCGAAGTGATCGTGCTGCAACGGGACGAAGACGGTAACCTTCAGCTGCCATATTGGGGTGAATTCGACGAAACTGCCCTGCCTGCCGGCATGGCTGAGCCGCCGAGTCGACAACAGGTAAGGGACATACTGTCCTGCGCCATTTCCCTCGGACCATCGGCGTTGAACTACGTAGACATCGACGACGCCATCGAAGCGTTGGAACTCGCCGTACCGGATCAATGGCGTACCTACATGACGCAGAATCGCAATCTGACGGGCCAGCTGCTGGTAGTGTTGGACCATAGCGGGGAAGCGCAATACACGTTGCCGAGCAAAACCAAAGGCGGCAAACTCAGAAAGGCGACAACGATGCGATTCCGGTATTCGAAGGAGAAAGGGTGGCAAACCGATGCCGAGTAATGGAATTTCCTTCAATCTGATGCGCCGGCCTTGGATTCCCGCCACCATGCTTGACGGCACCCACCGGATGCTGTCGATCAGAGATGTGATTGATCTGTCCCCAACAATCCGCAGCATCGACGGCGACATGCCCCTGCAGCGTTTCGCACTGACCAGACTGCTGATCTCGGTGCTGTACGGCACGTTCGGGCACGACTTCTCCGTTGCGGAATGGCAAAACCTGTTTGATCTCGGGCCCACCGACCCAGCCGTGCGGCAGGCGATCCACGAGTATTGCGAAGAGCAGGAAGGCCGGTTCGATCTGTTCGACGATGAGGCGCCGTTCTATCAGGTCGCCGGACTGCACACGGCCAAGCATGAGGTATTTGGGCTGGAACGCCTGATACTGGACGTTCCGAGCGGCGAACCGTTCTTCACCACGCGCGCCGGAGACGGACTCGCTTCCATGGATGCCGCCGAAGCCGCCCGTTGGCTGGTCACCGTGCAGGCATACGACGCCTCCGGCATCAAATCCGGAGCGGTGGGTGATCCGCGCGTCAAAGGAGGGAAGGGTTACCCCATCGGTGTGGCGTGGACCGGGCATTTGGGAGGGCTGCTGGTGGAAGGAGCGACCCTATGGCAGACGCTGATGCTGAACTTTGTGGGAGAGGACGTGCTCGACGCCTCCGATTCCGGCGTGAATTGGGACGACGATGCGCCGGCGTGGGAACGACCGGCGTATACCGCTTGCGCTGCGGAAGGATTCGATCAGGCCGCCGAGCGAGTGGCGGAAACCTCGTTCTTCCACGGGCCTGCAACGCTGCTGACATGGCAGTCGCGCAGGATTCTGCTGGCGCATCACGGCGAAACTGTCACCGGAGTACTGGTATGCAACGGAGACCGGCTCAAGCCGCAGAATGCGCAGGCCTATGAAATGATGACCGGGTGGCGGCGGAGTCCCGCTCAGGAAAAGACGCTGAAGCATCCACGGGTATACATGCCTCGCAAACACGACCCGAGCCGTGCCCTGTGGCGAGGTCTGCCGACACTGACCGTGGAAGCCCAGACGAGCGATTCCTCGGAGGCTTCCGCTGCATTGCGGCCGTATTCGCTGCGATGGCTGTCCACAGTATGCGCGAATCGGCCGATTCCGGTTCGGCTCCATGCCTTCGGCGTTGAATACGGCAACAACGACGCCGTAATCGACGCGACGGTGGACGACGTGCTCGATCTCAATCTGGTGGTGCTCACCTCGAGGAACCCGCAGATGGGAAAGATGCTGCAGGAAGCGGTCAACAACGTTGACCAAGGGGTTATCGCCTTACGCTCCTTTGCGGCAAACCTCGCGCTTGCCGCAGGGCTGCCGACCGACCGGCCGCGGCAGCAGGCGGGAGAACTGGGATATGCGGCTTTCGACAGCGCATTTCGACAATGGGTCCGTGGCATCGACAGCGACGGCAACATTGCCGCGCTGCGGTCGCAATGGAACCGCATCGCCAAGCGCCTGCTGGTGCGATTGGGAATGCAGCTCGCCGCGCAGGCACCCGTTCGTGCCATCGTCGGACGAGTCGTTGCCACGCCGAGCGGCGAGCCACAGCACTATTCCGCGGCACTGGCCGAGATCTGGTATCGCGGCAAACTCAACTCCATATTCCCCGACCAGAAAGGGCAGTGACGTATGGACAGGCACTACATTGCACTTACGCCGTTCGGCAAGTGGGTCAGCGGGCGAGTGCGGCTGCTGGCAACCGGCGGCCGCGCCTCATCCGGCGTCAAACACGGCGGATACATCCGAAACGATGCGTACGCGACCGCGGCCATAGCCAGACTGCGGCATGCGGTGGGACATGAGGTGGGGATGGACCCGGACATCTTCGAATGGACCATGCCGGACACGGACGATCCCGACGTTACGGGGCCCGTCGACCGATACCGGGACGAACCGACGCCGCAGGAACGCGCCGCCCATGCAGCCGTAACGCTGTACGCGGTGCAACAGCAGTCCATCCATGACATGCCCATGCATACCGACGAAGACATATCACTTGGCCGAGCGGTGGGACGCATGGCCTACGGCAACTTCAACGAAACGGGAATCCGGCGTCTCTTCGATCAGCTGCAGACTTCCGGAAGCTGGAAGGAACTGATCCGGCATACGCTGAGCATGGTCAAGCTGCTCAAACGGGAACGCATTGCCCTGAACTACGGACTGCTCGCGCAGGATCTCATGGCATTGCAGTCGGATCGTGACAGAGCCAATGCCGTACGTATGCGATGGGGACGTGACTTCCAGAGTGCCTATCGTCACAGACAACTCGAAGACGGCAAGACGCAATCGTAACGTCCGGGGCATTCCGTCTCCGCTCCCTCGCTTATCCGTAGTTATTGCAACAATCCGCCAGCACAACGCAAAGGAACCATCATGACCGACAGCACCCGTACCATCATCGAAATCCACGCACTGGAAACCACCTCGGCGAGCAACCTGAACCGAGACGACACAGGCAGCCCCAAGACACTCGAATACGGCGGCGTCAAGCGCGCACGCGTTTCCAGTCAGGCGTGGAAACGCCCCACCAGGGAAATGTTCCGGACCCTGCTCGATCCCAAGGATCTCGGCATACGCACCAAACGCGTCGTCGAAGTACTGCGGGACCGCATTCTGGAACTTGCTCCCGGAACGGACCCTGAATCCGCAGTGAAGGCGGCGGAAAGCGTGCTCCGCGACGGTGCCGGCATCAAGCTGGACAAGCCCCGCGCCAAAAAGGGCGATGACGAGGACAACGCCTTGCAGCAATCCAAGTACCTGCTGTTCATGGGTAATCGCCAATACGACCAGTTGGCGGCCATAGCCGTCGACGCACTGGAACAGGACGATCCGGCGAAGCGAATCAAAGACAAGGACGTGAAGAAACGCATCAAGCAGATCGTAGCCAACGACCGATCCGTTGATGTGGCGCTGTTCGGTCGCATGGTGGCCGACGACACCGACCTGAACGTGGACGCCACGGTGCAGGTGGCGAACGCCATCAGCGTACATGCGGTGGATACCGAATCCGATTTCTTCACCGCGGTCGATGACGTCAAGCGCAACAGCGAGGACGAAGGCGATTCGGGCGCAGCCATGATGGGACAGATCGAATTCAACGCCGCCACCTACTACCGTTACGCCAACGTGGACGTGAACCGGCTCAACGACGTTCTGGGAGATGCCAACGCAACGGCAAAGGCCGTCGCGGCATTCATCAAGGGATTCCTGTTCAGCATGCCGCAGGGCAAGGTCAGCACCTTCGCCCAAGGGACGCTGCCGGATCTGGCAGTGGTCAACCTGCGCGACACCCAAGCCGTGAACCTGGTGGGGGCGTTCACGCGCCCGGTGGAGCCTGACTATGTGCAGCACGCCACCGAGGCATTGGTGCGGCGAGAAAAGGACTTCGAACGCGCTTACGACATAGCGCCCGTGCACACATGGGTGGTTCGCGTGGGAGACGACACCGCAGCCGCCGATCAGCTTGCCGAACCTACGTCCATGAGGGAACTGCTTGAGGGCGTCGAAGCGGCGGTCCGTGATCGTCTCGGCACTGCAGCGCAGGAGTGAGCCATGGCGGTACTGCTGATCAGACTGGCCGCTCCCATGCAGTCATGGGGGGCCAGCAGCCGGTATACCCGGCGTGAGACGGAAAGCGCCCCGACCAAAAGCGGTGTGATCGGCATGGTCGCGGCGGCTCTGGGCATACCGAGATGGGGCTCGCTGGAACGGTTCCGCGGTTTGCGGTTCGGCGTGCGCATCGATCAGCCCGGTACGCTTCTGTCCGACTACCACACCGCCAAGAACGATCGCGGCGAGATGTTGCCGCTGTCTCGCCGCTACTACCTGCAGGACGCCGTGTTCCTTGCGGGACTGGAAAGCGAAGACGAGCAGGAATTGGGCGCCTACCGACAGGCATTAGCTCGGCCGTACTATCCGTTGTTCCTCGGACGACGCTCCTGCCCGCCGGACGGGCCGTTGCGCACATGGCTGCTGGACAAATCGCTGGAAGAGGCATTGCAAGAAATTCCTTGGCAGGCGGAGGAATGGTACCAGCGGCAGGCTCTGCGCGGGGAAGCGGCATTCCCGGAACGTTGCTTTGCGACGGTGCTCATCGAACCCTCGGACGATGCCCGGGAAAGCGGCGGTTTCGTAGATGAGCTGGCCGATGAGCCGGTGTCCTTCGATCCGCGCCGCCGCCGGTGGGGATCACGCCGCATTGCCCGACTGATCGACGACATTCACCCGATCCCGACGGTCAGCGTACCGGCCGGACAATCCGAACGGCAACGCGAAGAGACGCAGCCGTCGGTATTCGACGGCGATGCGATCTTCACGGCGGTGGCATCGACCTCACAAGGAGAACGATCATGACGCAATTCACCAGAGTGATCATCGATCCGCGTCATCGCCACGCACGATGGGCGATGATGTCGCTGGAGAGACTCCATGCCATCGTGGCCAGAGCAAACGATCCCGAATGGCTCGGCGCTCCGCATGCGCTGTGGCGGCTGGATGAAGGGCGTGGCGGCGCTCCGTCCCGACTGTACATCGTCTCCGAGCGGATTCCCGACTCCCGCGTGCTGTTTGCACAATTCGGTGCCGGTCCGCAAGCCATAGCCACCTGCGAATACGAACCGTTTCTCGAAGGACTCGCCGCAGGGCAGGAATGGGCGTTCCGTTTGAAGGCCAACCCCACGCGGTCGGAACCATCGGGAGTGCCCGGATGCCGAGGAAAGCGCACCGGACTGACGAAAGTGGACGACCAACTGGAATGGCTGTACCGGCAAGCTCGGAAAGCGGGGTTCCACATGCCCATCAACCGGCTGGAAATGCCGGAGGTCATGGTGAGGGAATCACGGAAGATCGACTTCGCCCGGCAGGATTCCACGGTCACCTTCGTCTCGGCGGTATACGACGGCATACTCGCAGTGGACGATCCCGACCTACTGAGGACGGCCCTGACGACTGGCATCGGCAGGGCGAAAGGCTATGGGTTCGGCCTGCTGACCTTGGTGCCGGTCTCCCGCAATCTGTCCGAAGCCGCTGCAAACTGTCGACGGGCCTGAGCCATGAGCGGAAAGAAGACCGCGGTTCCCGGCATCAAGCCTCCGCCGTTGCCCTCGCTGGTCAGGGTGCAGGACCGCCTCACGTTCCTGTACGCCGAGCATTGCGTGGTCAACCGTGCGGACAATGCCGTCACGATCACCGACGCCCGCGGAACGGTACACGTGCCCGCGGCGGCATTGAGCGTGCTGATGCTCGGTCCCGGCAGCAACATCACCTACGCCGCCATCTGCCTGCTGGCCGAGTCCCGTGCCACATGCATATGGGTGGGTGAGCGTGGCGTACGCTACTACTGCCATGGTGCCTCGCTCGCCCAATCGACCCATCTGCTCGAAGCGCAGGCCAAACTGGTTTCCTCCGAACGCACGCGGGTGAAAGTGGCGCGGCGCATGTACGCCATGCGGTTCCCCGACGAAACGACCGACGGGTTGACCATGCAGCAGCTGCTGGGCAAGGAAGGCACCAGAGTGAGACGCGCCTACGAACGCGAATCCGCGCGTACGGGAGTGGCATGGTCGGGCCGCTCGTACAAAACCACGGACTTCGACGATGCCGACGAAGTCAACAAGGCGCTGTCCGCTGCCAACACCGCGCTGTACGGCGTGGTCCACGCGGTCATCGTGGCGTTGGGCTGTGCTCCGGGACTGGGATTCGTGCATGCGCGCAATGAACGGAGCTTCGTGTACGACATCGCAGACCTGTACAAGGTGGACATCACCGTTCCGCTGGCATTCGACCTTGTTGCCGATCAGGTGGAGGACGTGTCCGTCGCGGCGCGAAGGGGCGTTCGAGACCGGATGAAGGATGGCAAGTTCCTGCAGCGATGCGTGAAGGACATACGGTCGCTGCTGCTGAGCGAGGAGGAACTGGCGGCCGAGCCGCTCGAAGTGGAAGACATGACATCCGGCGTGACGACCCAGCTGTGGTCCGGGGCATCCGGATACAAAGAGGCCGGAAAGAACTACGCTCCCGGTGCTCCGGAAATCCGGTATGGCGGCGAAACGGACGATTTTCCGCCGTTCGAGGATGGAACACAAATATGATCGTCGTCGTGCTGTCCGTTGTGCCGCCCAAGCTTCGGGGGCATCTGACCCGCTGGCTCTTTGAAATCGCTCCATGCGTATACGTGGGCAAGGTATCCGCACGGGTCAGGGACCTGCTATGGGAACAGATCTCGGAAAACCTCGGGAGCGACGGCAAGGCGGTCATGGTCTACCCGGCGAACAACGAGCAGGGTCTGGAATTCCGGACCCGCGGGCATGAATGGCAACCTGTCGACTACGACGGGCTGGAGCTCATCATGCGGCCGAACAGCACGAAGACCCAGCAGAGGAATGCCGAGCGGAAGGCCGGCGGCGGGCGAACCGGATGGAGCAAGGTATCACGGTATCGACGGTTCGGAAGTTAGCGGGAACGGACGGTGGCGGCTTCTGCCCCGGCAGTGCATTGACAGAGGAATGGGGGGCGGTAGCATTGAAGGGATGACGCAGTGAGGCGAGGGGAGCGGTGAGGGCGATGGGACGATCGGGATGGCGACGATGGATAGCGACGGGGATTGCCGTAATGGGGCTTGTTGCGTTGTGCGGGTGTGGAACGGCGTCGCCGGGGATTTCGAGCGGGCCAGCAGGACCGGCAACGTCCAGGACGGATGGCGGCAGTTCGGTGGGGAGCGGGGTGCAGACCGCTCCCGGGGCGATTGGCGACGGAACCGGCGGCGATGGCGCTGCGAACACCGGCTCCTGCGAAGGGCTGAGCGATGAATCCGAGGATACGTCTGACGACGCATCCGGGTCGTCGGCGCACAGTGCATCGCCCAAGGAGCAGTGCGAGGCTGCGTCGTACTGGTCGTCCGGGCGGCTGGCGCCGTGGGAGGCGAGCGCGGGGAATGCCGCCGGCGATCGATCGGGCAGGCAGCTGCCGCGCGTGGAGGATGCGTATGCCGCCGAGCGCAAGGACGAGAACGTGCAAGCCGCTGGTGTTGACGGACAATCGGCGCCGGCAGACGACGAGCGTGTCGTACGACTGGCCAGCTATGCGGTGATCGACGACATGCGGCTGCGCGTGTATTTCATGGGCGGTGTGTGTGAAACGTACCGGATAACGGTCGAAGAGACGGATGCGCAGGTGCGCGTGACCCTGCTGGCCAGAACGGCAGCAGGCGATGCGGCGGACGGCGGCGGATGTGCAGCCGTGGCATCGTACGCCTCCGCGACGGTCGGGTTGGGCCGGGCGATCGGGAATCGCACGGTGATTGACGGCGGTACGGCAGCCGGTAACGGAGACTGAGCCAGGGAGTGAGCGGCATGCGTTGCCGGTGCGGCTGGTGCAGCCGTTGACTGTTGCCGGGAAGATGCGCGTATACTGTTCGGGACCGTTGACGGCCGATGCGGGCCAGCCGCGGATCGGTGAGTCAGCGCAACGGGCGGGAGCAGCAGGAGAACGATGAATCAGCCGGGGAACAATCAGCCGGACCAGCGGCAGCGGCAGAACCACACCCTGCATACCGATCTTAAGCGGGGCATGGAAGCGCGGCACCTGCAGATGATCTCGCTCGGCGGGGTGATCGGTACGGGCCTGTTCCTCAGCTCCGGCTACACCATTCAGCAGGCCGGACCCATCGGCACGATCCTCGCCTACGGCATCGGTGCGCTCATCGTCTATCTGGTGATGCTCACGCTCGGCGAACTGTCCGTGGCCATGCCCGTCACCGGATCGTTTCACGTGTACGCCGAACGGTTCATTGGCCCGGCGACCGGATTCGTGATCGCCATTCAATACTGGCTCACTTGGACCGTAGCGCTCGGCTCCGAATTCACCGCGGCGGGACTGCTCATGCAACGCTGGTTCTCGGACACGCCCACATGGATTTGGAGCGCCGCGTGCATCGTGCTCATCTTCACCGCGAACGCGCTCTCGGTACGATTCTTCGCCGAAGCCGAGTTCCTGTTCGCCAGCATCAAGGTGATCGCCATCTGCGCGTTCATTGCCATCGGTCTGCTCGCCATCTTCGGCATCATTCCCATCGCCGGCTACCAGCACGCACCCCTGTTCGGCAATCTGGTCCGGGACGGCATGTTCCCCAACGGATTCATGCCCGTGTTCGCGACCATTCTCACGGTGAACTTCGCGTTCTCCGGCACCGAGCTGATCGGTGTGACGGCCGGAGAGACACGCGACCCGGAAACCGCCGTGCCCAAAGCCATCCACACCACGCTGTGGAGGCTCATCCTGTTCTTCATCGGATCCATCACCGTCATGTGCGCGCTCATCCCATGGCGTGAAGCCGGCGTGGGGGAAAGCCCGTTCGTGCTCGTGTTCAATTCGATCGGCATACCGTACGCCGGTGACATCATGAACTTCGTGGTGCTCACGGCCGTACTCTCCGCATCCAACTCCGGCCTGTACGCGTCCACGCGCATGGTATGGTCCATGGGCAACGAAGGACTGATCCCCCGATGGTTCGCCAAGACCAACCGGCGAGGCGTGCCCATGCTCGCCCTGTGCGCGGCCATGGCGGGCGGTCTGCTCGCCTTGCTGTCTTCGGTGATCGCCGCATCCACTGTCTATCTGGTGCTCGTAGCGCTGTCCGGCCTGTCCGCTGTGGTGGTGTGGATCGCGATTGCCTACTGCCAGATCGTATTCCGACGCCGCTGGCTGGCGGGCGGGCACACCGTGGGTGAGCTCAAATACCGTACGCCCGGATACCCGTGGGTATCGTGGGCGGCGTTCGCCCTGTGCACGGCGTCGTTCGTACTTGTGGTGTTCGACGAGTCGCAGCGGTTCGCACTTGTGGCGGAACTCGTGTTCATCGCCGTGTGCTACGGCGTGTACTTCCTGATGCGTCGGTGGCGGCGCCGTGAGAATCGCACCGAGGAACCGGCGCGGCTACCGTAATGCGGGCGACTACTCCTCCTTCTGGCTGATGAGCAGGAGCACGCCGGCGATGACGCTGCAGAAGATCAGGTCGCACACGGCGAACGCGGTGGTATTCGGTCTTTCACCCTTGTACAGCCGCCAGCTGTGGACCGTCATCGGGACCATCCACGCCAAAGGTATGAGGAGCACGCCAGTGCCGATGGTGCTCAGCAGGTTGAGCACGAACGCGGCGAGCCGGAGGTTGCGATCGGTGTCCGTCAGATAGGACGCTTGTCCGTAGAAGGTCTGCTGTCCCGGTGTACCCTGCTGGGCGTATGGACCGTTGGCGTTCGCGCCGTAAGGATTCTGCGCGTAGGGGGCCGATTGGGGTGTTGCCTGCTGGGCGGGCGCATAGTCGTCCGTCCACTGGGTGCCGTCCCACCAGCGCAGACGGGTTTGGTCTCCCGAAGGGTCCGGGTACCAGCCGGGCTGCGGTGTCTCTGTCATGATGATCCTTGCTCGTGACGACTATTCTTCTGCTTTCACGATACCGTCACGGCCGGAGCCGAATTGCGGTTTTGGCGTTCAGGAAGCCACTGAAGCCGGCGTGACCGCGGATGCATCGAACAATTCGCTGGCGACCACGCAGACGGTGTCGTCGGTCAGGATGCCGTTGACCGCGCGGGCGTCGAAGGCGACGTCTACCCAAGCGCGGTGCGCGGGATATTCGGGACTGCCGGGCAGCGGGCTGTGCGAATGGGAATCCATGTAGGCACGCCACGAATCTCTGGTGTAGCGGATGGGATTGGCAAACTTCCGGACGGTGGGGTTGCGGAAGAACCGGGTCTGCGTTTCGCGGGAATGGCGGATGCTGCCGGACAGGCGCGCCGCGCGCTCGCCGTCTGAAACGGCGGACGGGCCGGCCGCGTTCTTCATGGCTGAGTCGAACGACGTGACGTTGTACAGAGAGACGAGCAGATAGCGGCCGTTGCGGGCGATGCGCCGGCATTCGGCAGGGAACCCGGACGGGGAGAACCAGTGTAGGGCCTGCGCCACGGTGATCACGTCGATGCCGTGGCTCGGCAGGCCGGTATGCTCGGCGGAACCGTCGAGCACCGTGACGTTGGGCAGCGATGCGGTCCGCGCCCGCAGCTCGGCGCGCATGTCGCCGTCCGGCTCGACGGCGAGCACCGGGAAGCCGAGGCCCGCCAGCGGAACGGTGAACTTGCCGGTGCCCGCCCCCACGTCGGCGATCATGGCCGTACCCTCCGGATTGGCCAGGGCACGGGCCTGAACGAGGGTGTTCACGTACTGCAACGCCTCGCGGGGATAACCCGGCCGTGCGTTCGCGTAGACGCCGGCCTTGCCATGGAATTGCGTGTCCGTCATGGACCCAGTATAGGTCCATGGGCGATTGCAAGATGGAACTGCAACCAAACGGGAGCTCGATAGGGCTGAGAGGAAGCGCAGGCTTCGACCGTGAACTTGATGCGGGTAATGCCGCCGAAAGGAAACGGGTTGCGGACGGTTTGTCGTCATGGGCCGTCCGGTCTCTTGAACGTCAAGGTTTCCGTAGTCGCAACCAATAATCGAACATTGCACTACGCAGGGGCCGATGGGATATCCGGCAAGGATTCCCGTCGGCTCCTGTTTTTCGTGGCGGTGCGGGCCCTACGTGATGAAGAAGGAGCCGGGAAAACCGGGGGAGCACCGGGCCGTGCGATCGGCGTTCCCCGCGTCAAGGAGGGCGCATTCGTAGGCGAACGATCGGCGCAGCACGGACGGGTTGGCTACGAACAGGGCTGTGGCGAGCCCGTCCGCGACGGCGGTGGGATGGGCGGAACTTCGGGCACCGATGGGAACGAACGCCCAGGAGGCCGCCACGCTGTCGGAAGGCTCGCCGTTCAACGCATTGACGAGATGGTGCGCACCCAGCCAATGCCGCCGGCTGGGAGAGGAAGCGCACAACGAACCGCTGTTCACCTGCGCCAAGCCGACCGCGCGGTCGGCGTCTGATGGGTCCTCGAGCCCGATGCGCAGCGCGGACGAATCCGGGCCGAGCCCCTCCACGCGCAGGTCGCCTCCGGCGTCGATCACCAGCGGTCCGGCGATGCCATGTTCGCGCAGCATAACGGCAAGGAGATCGACGAGATAGCCTTTGCCCGCGGCCCCGAAATCCAAACGTACGGGCCGACGGGTGGATAGCGTTACGGTGCGGCTGGCGGGATCGCGGTGCTGTTTCACGTCGGCGGTCCAGCTGGGACGGTCTGCTGCATTGTGGGCCATGTCGTCCCAGCTGCGGTCGGTCGCGCGGCCGTTGCGGGGAGATTCCGGGGCTTTCGCAGTGCCTTGGGGACAGCGTGGGCACATCGTAGGTACATTGTGCCCACGCTGTCCCCGAACGGACGTGGCGCCCGTTGCGTTGGCGCTGGAGACCGGAATGCCGGCGGGTTGGGTGACGGGAAGAGAAGCGGTGGAGGAGGATGGCATTGGGGAAACGGACGGTAACGGGACAGCCGCTAAGGAAGCACTTGAGGAATGGGACGACGGGGTCGATTCCGGGAAAGAGCGCATCCGGGAGGCTTGTGAGCTACTCCCGCGGAATGCGCGGCCAAGCTCGATGCCGTAGCCGAGCCGGACGAGATCCTCGCCCACGCAGGGGTCGATCGCGCCCGAGGTGGCGGTGAACAGACGATCGTAGAGGGCGAAGAGGCCGGCAGACCACGCAGGAAAGACGAACGAGCCGCCATGCGGGGCGTTGGCCATGGCTGACACCGTGGAGTCGGCGCGGAAGCGGGAGAGCGTGGCCTCGTAGGTTTCGATGAACGCCGCGAGCCGCCCGCGCAGATCGGCGGGAACCGGGGATGCCGTGCGCAGAATGATGCCGCAGCCCAGGGCATGTTCGAACGCCGTGACGTGGGACAATCGCCGGTTGAGATCGCTCATGGGAGCCATTGTAGGGACCGCCGAAGGCCTGCGGCGCCGGATGGCTCACCCCAGAGACATGTTAGGATGAGCGCAACGTCGACGGCGACCGTGAGGAGATGGCCATGAACGAAGCGCACACGCAGGAACAACGGGAACAAGGGCAACGGGACCGGGCGGTGAAGGACCTGCCCGGCGGCAAGGTGTGGGCGTTCGCGGTGGGCCAGTTCGGCTGGGCGCTGCTCTCCGGGATCATCTCCAACTGGCTTGTGTACTTCTACCAGCCCGACCGTGAGACCATTGCGCAGGGCCAGACCGTGTTCGTGCCGCAGGGACTGGCCATACTGGGCGTGGTGACCGTGGTGGGCGGCATCACGGCGTTCGCCCGGTTCTTCGACGCGTTCGTGGACCCGGCCGTGGCGTCCCTGTCGGACCGCAGCACCGGCAAGGCGGGCCGACGCATGCCGTTCCTCAAATACTCCGCACTGCCGCTGGCCGTGGTCACCGTGCTCGTGTTCTGGAGCCCGGTCAACGGAACCAGCTGGGTGAACGCCGCCGTGCTGTTCGTCACCGTGATCGGGTACTACGTGGCGCTCACGTTCTACTGCACGCCGTACAACGCGCTGATCGCCGAACTCGGGCATGATTCCAAGCAGCAGCTCAACATCTCCACCGCGATCTCCCTGACCTGGGTGGTGGGCACGGCGGTGGCGTACGTGGCGCCGGTGATCTGGGGCACGTTCGTGCCGGCGCTCGGACGCGTGAACGCCATCCGGCTGACGTTCACCATCATGGCGGCGCTGGCGTTCGTGTGCATGATCGTGCCGGTGCTGGCCATTGACGAGCGCGAATACGTGAAGTCGCAGCCCACCAGCGAATCCACGGTGGAGTCGCTCAGACAGACGTTCCGCGACGGCGAATTCCGCAAGTTCGTCTGCTCCGACGTGGTCTACTGGGTGGCCGTCACCACGTTCCAGACCGGACTGCCGTTCTTCGTGACCAGCCTGCTCAAACTGCCCGAAGCCACCACCACCGTGTACTTCGTGCTCATGACCGGCGTGTCCGTGCTGTTCTACGTGCCGGTGAACCTGCTGGCCGGCCGCGTGGGCAAGAAGCGGCTGCTGCTGGCCGCGTTCGTGATCTTCACCTGCGCGTTCGCCTATGCCGGCGCACTCGGATCCGGTGCGCTCGCGGGCATTCCCGCCATGGCGCAGGGTGTGGTTCTCGCGGTGGCGGCAGCGGTGCCCATGGCCGCGTTCGGCATCCTGCCGCAGGCGATCGTGGCGAACATCGCGGACGCGAGCTCCAGAACCACCGGGCAGGACAGGCAGGGCATGTTCTACGCGGCGCGTACGTTCGCGATGAAGATGGGGCAGTCGGCGGCCATGCTGCTGTTCACCGGCGTGTCCACGATCGGCATGGCATCCGGAACTGGCTACCGGATCGCGGCGGTGTGTGCGGCGGTGCTGTGCGGACTGGGCGGCGTGGTGTTCGCCTGCTACGACGAGCGCAAGGTGATGCGCATGCTCGAGGAATGACCGGCGGGGTCGCGCCGGCGGGCGCAGTATACGCCAAAAAAAATTGGAAAACAAGACTGTTTTTTTGACCGCGTTTCCCTTACGGTTGTGCTCTGGATTTCGGGCCGGCGCCTTGCCACGCCCCGGGGCCTGTGGAGAGCCGGCACAACGAGAGGAACGGGTTATGCAGTCGCGCGTCGTCATGTCGCCCATCGAGCCGGGAAGGCCATCGAGCCGGATTGCCGCCAAGGTGGCGGCAGTCGTTGCGCTCGTTGCGGCCATGCTGGCGATGGTGGCGACGCTGGCGATGCCGCTTGCTCCCGCCAGCGCTGCGGACGCGGGGTCGTCGGCCTCGCCGTCGGTCAGCGCGTCCTCCTCGTCCTCGTCGTCCTCCGCCACCGACTACGATACGTGGTCCGCGGTGGCAAGCGCGATCGACAAGCAGCTTCAGGACGGTCTCGACGAATACCGGTCGGGCAACACGGCTGGCTCCACCTCTGCGTTCATGGGCGCGTACAACAAGATCTACGTGGCCTCCAACCTGACCGCCGTAGTGCGCGACTCGCTGAGCGCGGACAAGCAGTCCGGCCAGCAGCAGGCGTTCCAGGACATCCAGAACCTTTCCTACGTGCCCGGCAACGACGCGAAGCTCGAAGAGCAGATCAAGTCCCTCGTGGCCGATCTCAACGATTCCGCCAAGCAGCTCGACGCCAAGTCCGACGTTGCCAAGCCCCGCGACTACGCCGCCGCGCTGCAGGCCCAGCTGGCCGAGGAGCGCAAGCAGCTCGACGCCGCCAAGAAGCCGAACCCCGGCAAGGGCAGCCGCTCGTGGACCGACGTGGCCAACGAGATGGTCCCGATCCTCGACAACGCGTATCAGGCGTACGAGGGCGGCGACGGCGCGAAGGGCGCCACACTCGTCAACGAGGCCTACTACCAGTACTACGAGAAGCTCGGCTTCGAGAAGAACGTGATGAACGCCATCAGCGGCAGCCGCGTTTCCCAGGTGGAATACCAGTTCAAGGAGATCCGCTCGTCCATGAACAAGGGCGAGGACCTTCAGGCCACCAAGCAGCTCGTGGACCAGTTGAAGGACATGCTCGTCACTGACGCCGGCATTCTCGACGGCAACGGCGGCGCGCAGCAGAACGGCTTCACCAAGTTCATCACCAGCTCGATCGGTCAGGCGTTCATCATCCTCATCCGTGAGGGGCTCGAGGCGTTGCTCGTGTGCGCGGCGATCATCGCGTACCTCGTCAAGTCCGGCAACAAGAAGCTTGTCAAGTGGATCTACCTCGGCATCGTGGCGGGCATTGCGGGTGCCGGCGTGATCGCGGTGATCTTCGTGCTTGCGTTCGGCGGGTCCGGCCCGCTGCAGGAGATCATGGAAGGCGTGTGCGCGCTGATCGCTACGCTCATGTTGCTGTGGACGAGCAACTGGATGCTCAACAAGCGCTCGGTCGCCTCCTGGAACAAGTACATCCGGAAGAAGACCGAAGCGGCCGTGGGCAAGGCCGGGAACGCGCTGGCGGCCGGCGAAAGCGTGACCGCGGGCATGGTGTTCTCGCTGGCCATGCTGAGCTTCCTCGCCGTGTTCCGCGAGGGTGCCGAAACCGTGATCTTCTACCAGTCCATCTACTCGATGAGCCAGGATTCGCAGGGCATGTGGATCGGCGGCATCGCGGCGGCCGTGGTGCTGGTGATCATCTTCCTCATCATCCGCTTCACCTCCGTGAAGATCCCGATCGGCCCGTTCTTCCTGGTCACCTCGATCCTCATGGCCGTACTCGTGGTCATCTTCGCGGGCGGCGGCGTGCATGCGCTCATCGAGGGCGATCTGGTGGCCGGCACCTACCTGACCGGCGTGACCACCAACGACTGGCTCGGCTTCTACCCGTATGTGGAGACGATCGTGGCGCAGGCCATTGCCGCCGTGGCGGTGATCGTGCTGTTCGCGGTCGGTTTCGCCAAGGACCGCCGCAACAGGAAGACCGCCGATGCGGGCGAAACCGCAGAGGTCTCCGCATCCGCCGGGACCGCCGCAGCCGGCAAGTGACCGGACGCCGCAGCCGGACCGCCGCAGACAAGACTTACCCCCCGAATCAATCAGACACGTGAATACCCATTCACACAGAGAAAAGGAAACAAGAAAATGAAGAAGAACATCACCACGCTGCTCGGCGTTCTGCTCGCCGGTTCCATGGCCTTCTCCCTGGCCGCGTGCGGCAACTCCACCGCGTCCAACGGCTCCGCCGCGTCGAACACCTCCTCGTCCTCCGCGGCCGCCTCCTCCGACGCCTCCGCTTCCGACTCCGGTTCCTCCGATGCGGGCGCGGGCTTCGAGGAAGTCCCGGTCGGCCCCTCCGGCACCGCCGAGGAGCAGGACCAGGAGGCCGGCCCGCTGACCGTGGGCGCCGTCTACTTCCAGCCGATCGACATGGAGCCCGCCTCCATGGGCCTCAAGGCCGCCGACGCGAGCTTCCACCTCGAAGCCGACATCCACGGCAACGAGCAGGCCGTCGATCTGGGCTACGGCAAGGGTGACTTCATTCCCGACCTGACCGTGAACTACACCATCATCGACAAGTCCACCGGCAAGGAGGTCGAGGGCGGCAAGGCCACCTCCGGCACCTTCATGCAGATGAACGCCTCCGACGGCCCGCACTACGGCGCCAACGTGAAGCTCGACAAGGCCGGCACCTACCAGCTCAAGCTCTCCATCGAGTCCCCGGCCGCCAAGGGCTGGATGCTGCACGTCGACCCGGAGACCGGTGTCAAGGGCCACTTCTGGACCGAGCCGATCGAGGTCACCTTCGACAACTGGGACTACGCTCCGCGTCAGTGGTGAGAATCGCATTTGGCGATTCAATGACCGCTGAATGAGAGTCTATGCTCCTCCCAAGCACGGGAGGAGCATTCGTCATGTTTGCGGTCGTGTTTGCAATCACTCGATAGTCCGGAAAGGGTGCGCATGCTTGAACAATTCGTTACGGTGATGCCGGGGACGTTGGCCCCCGCGCTGCTCGTCATGTGCCTGAGCGTCATGCTCGCCGTGGGCGAGGGCAGGGACAAGCCGATCAGCGCGCACTGGCGGCTGTGGGGGCTGCTGATCGGTCTCGCGGCGGCGATCGTGTTCGCCGGTCTCAGAGCCACGGCAGTCATCAACCAGCGCACCTTCGTGAACTATCCGGTGCTCGTGTGCGCGGTGATCGTGGACGTGCTCGCCTTGGCGACGGTATTGGCCGCGCCCGCGATCACCCGCAACTGGACCAGGCACCGGGTGCTCATGCACGCGGCGAACCTCGTGGCCGCGTTGCAGATCGCGCTCACCGTGTTCTATGCGCTGCCGGACGTGATCCTGCAGCTGACCATCTGGGTGGAGCCGGACGCCCCCGTGTTCACCTCCGCCATGCTGCTGCGCGCGCTCGGATTCGTGCTGGGCGTGGTTGCGTCGATCACGGTGGCGGCGATCTTCCGCACCATGCGTTCCACCGCCGTGCGCTGGGCGTTCACCGCGGCCGTGGCGCTCATGATGGCGATCCTGCTCGTACAGCACTTCACGGGCCTCATGCAGATCCTGCAGGCGCGGCGCATGCGCTTCACCCACACCATGTTCGTGGCGCTCGCGTGGTCCATCAACCACAACACGCAGATGATCCTGGCCCAGACGTTCGTGTTCCTCATCCCCGCGGTCGCCTCCGTGGTGACGGGCTTCCGCATGAAGACCCGGAACGTGCCGGACCTCAACGAGGCCCAGGTCCGCAGCCATAAGGCGCTGCGCCGCCGCGCGATCGCCGCCGCCGCGTGGAGCCTCGTGGCCATGATCGCCGTGACGTGCACGCTCACCGTGGGCAAGGCGGCCACGCAGCAGACCGTCACGCTGTCTCCCCCGGAAGCCTACGCGCTGGCCGACGGCGTGGCCACCATCCCGTTCAGCCAGGTGGAGGACGGGCATCTGCACCGCTTCGAATACAAGGCGGCCGACGGGACCGTGATGCGATTCATCATCATCAAGAAGAACGGCGGTGCATACGGCATAGGGTTGGACGCCTGCGAGAACTGCGGCGACGCCGGCTACTACGAGAAGGACGGCAAGATCATCTGCAAGAAGTGCGAGGTGGCCATCAATCTGGCGACCATCGGCTTCAGGGGCGGCTGCAACCCGGTGCCGTTCCCGTACAAGACCGGCAACGGGCAGATCACCATCCAGACCGCCGATCTGGACGCGCTGAGCGCCCACTTCCGGTGATTGCGATGACCTTGACGGCTGCGAAAGACTGAAAGGCGGGATTTGCCATGTTCTTTATGCGTATGATCGCACGGTCGTTCACGCGGCAGCTGCGCCGGCGCCTGCTCATAGCGCTCACGGTGTGCCTGTCCGCCACGGTGAGCGTGGCCATGCTGGGCGTGGTGTTCGACGTGGGAGACAAGCTCAACGCCGAGCTGAGCACGTACGGCTCGAACATCGTGGTGCAGCCCAAGTCCGACGCCGTGGTGTCCGACCTGTACAACACCGACGCGGGTTCGCCGTCCTCCCAGACCGACCCGACCGCGTTTCTCAAGGAATCCGACGCGCCCAAGATCAAGACGATCTTCTGGGCGTTCAACATCACCAGCTTCGCGCCGCAGCTCAACGTGCACGCGCAGGCGTCCGCCGGGTCTGACGGTTCGCAGGCCGCACAGAGCGTGCCGATCGTGGGCACGTGGTTCCACAAGACCCTGAAACTCGACTCGGGCGAGACCACCGTGGCCGGCGTGCAGGGCATGCGCTCGTGGTGGAAGGTGCAGGGGGCGTGGCCCAAGGATGACACCGAGGAGGCTATGGTCGGCGCCGATCTGGCCTCGCGGCTCGGACTCGGCGTGGGCGGGCAGTTGCATCTGGCCAAGACCGCCGCCGACGGGACGGACAACGCCGTCACACTCAAGGTGGTTGGCGTGTACGATTCCGGCGACGACGAGAACGGGTCCGTCTACCTGCCGTCCTCCGTGGCGCAGAAGCTCGCCGGGCTGCCCGACTCGGTGGACAAGATCGAGGTCAAGGCCCTGACCACCCCGGAGAACGATCTGGCGCGCAAGGCGTCGCGCAATCCTGCCGCACTCAGTCAGGACGAATGGGAAACGTGGTATTGCACCGCCTACCCGAGCTCCATCGCCTACCAGATCGAGGAGGTGATCCCCGGTGCGGTGGCCAAGCAGGTGCGTCAGGTGGCCGCGTTGCAGGGCAATGTGCTGCAGAAGACGCAGGCCGTGATGATCCTCATGACCGCACTGAGCCTGATCGCCGCAGCCGTGGCCGTGGCCAACCTCATGGTCGCCTCGATCGGCGAGCGGTCCGCGGAATTGGCGCTGTTCAAGGCGATCGGCGCAACCGACGGGGCGGTTTCGCGGCTCATGATGGCCGAGACCGCAGCGATTTCGCTGCTCGGCGCGATCGTGGGCGCGGGACTCGGATCCGGCGTGGCGCAGATCATAGGGCATGTGGTGTTCGGATCGGGCATCACCATGCGGCCCATGGTGTTCGTACTCGTGTTCGTGCTGCTGGCGCTCACCGTGCTGGTGGCGTCCGCATCGTCGATCCGATCGATTCTGAGCCTCAGGCCCGCGGAGGTGCTCCATGGGCGGTGAGTTCGGCGATCGCGGGTTGCGTGGGAAGGTGCGTAGTCAAGTGCGTAGGGAAGGAGGAATGACCCGATGACCAACACCGGCATGTTCTTCAGAATGCTGTTCAGCGCCGTGTTCCGCCGCCGTTCGCGCGCGGTCATGGCCGTGGTGGCCTCGCTGGTGGGCGCGGCCACGCTGTTCTGCCTGGCGATGATCTGCATCGCCGTGCCGCAGCAGATGAATCAGGAGATGCGCGCGTACGGCGCGAACCTGATCGTGACGCCCGCCGATGCCACGGCCAGCGGCGACAAGGCCGGCATAGACGACGCGATGGTGGAGCACACCGGCGAGATGGTGGCCGCCAAGGGCGCGGCCAAGCACGCCACGTACCGCTACGAGAACGTGCGCGTCAACGCGGCGCCGTACGTGATGGCCGGCGTGAACCCCGCCGACGTGGAGGACCTCAACCACCATTGGAGCGTGGAAGGCGACTGGCCGAGCGAAGGCAAGGTGCTCGTGGGGCGCGACGTGGCCGACGCGATGGGGCTGAAGGTCGGTTCGGGCATGAAGATCGCCTACCGCGCGTCGGACAACGCTGCCGGGACTTCCGAAGCATCCGCTTCTGCGTCCCCGTCCGCGCAGCAGACGCAGGACGGGCGCGTCTCCAGCGACATCATGGACACGTCCGGCACCGAATTCCGTGTGGCCGGCATCGTGGACACCGGCGGCAGCGAGGACTCGATCATCTACGCCGACGTCGACGACGTGGCCAAGCTCACCGGCAGCACGCGAGGCGTGGACGTGATCGAATACTCTGTGGATCTGGGTGGCGACGACCTGACCGCGCTGGTCGACAGCATCAACGCCATGACCTCCATGCACGTCAAGGCGCAGCAGGTCACCAAGATCACCGCGTCCGACACGCGCATCATCACCATGCTGCAGACCCTCTTCTGGATCGTCTCGCTCGTGGTGCTGGTGCTGACCCTCGTGGGCGTGGGTACCACGATCAGCTCGATCGTCTCCCAGCGGCGCAACGAGATCGGCCTGCGCAAGGCGCTCGGTGCCTCCTCGAAGAGCATCGGCGCGGAATTCTACGCCGAATCCGCGGTGTACGGGCTCGTAGGCGGCTTGCTCGGCACCGGTGTGGGCTACGGGTTCGCGCTCGCCCTGACCACCGCCGTCTTCCAACGCTCGCTCGGCTTCAACTGGTGGCTGGCCGCGGCCTCGGTCGTGCTGTCCATGCTGGTGGCCGTAATCGCGTCCGTGCCGCCGGTCCACCGCGCCACCCGCATCGATCCGGCCATCGTGCTGCGTGAGGAATAACCCACGGAATAAAGGAGAACCCATGACTATGCTGCTTGAACTCGACCACATCTCCAAGATCTACGGCGATCTCAAGGCCGTGGACGATCTGTCGCTCACCGTGCCGGCCGGTGAATGGCTGGCGATCGTCGGCTCGTCCGGCTCCGGCAAGACCACGCTCATGAACATGATCGGCTGCATGGACACGCCCTCCAAGGGCTCGGTGAAGCTCGAGGGCCGCAAGCTCGAGGACCTCAACGCCACGCAGCTGGCGGATGTGCGCAAGAACATGATCGGCCTGGTGTTCCAGAAGTTCTACCTGGTGCCGCATCTGACGGCCGTGGAGAACGTGATGGTGGCGCAGTACTACCACTCCGTGGTGGACGAGAAGGAGGCGCTGGCCGCCCTTGAGCGCGTAGGCCTCAAGGACCGCGCCCACCACTTGCCCGGCCAGCTGTCTGGCGGCGAGCAGCAGCGCGTGTGCGTGGCCCGCGCGCTCATCAACTGCCCCAAGATCATTCTGGCCGACGAGCCCACCGGCAATCTGGACGAAAAGAATGAGAAGATCGTGCTCGACCTGTTCCGCCAGCTGCACGAGCAGGGCACCACGATCATCGTGGTCACGCACGACGCGCTGGTGGCCAGCTGCGCCGAACGTGAGATCATGCTCAACCACGGCGTGCTTGTGGGGGAGAAGTGGAACGACGAGGCCGCGCGGGCTGCTTACGAGGCCGAGGGCGGCAAGCCGGCGTCCACCGGGTCCACCGCCGAGGACGCGCAGCGCGGGGAGACGGCCATCGGGTTCGCGGACCCGACCAAGGCGGCCAAGACCGGCGGCGAGGCCTGAGCGGGCTGAGCTACGCGGTCGGGGCCGGGCGGATCGGGCTGCGTGGCAGCGGATTCGCTCAATCTGCGATAATGGACGAACGAATGCGGCGGGTGCGGAGTGCGCGGCCCGGCATGCCAGGGATGTTGGAGACGATGATGGTGAACGAGACGATCGATGAGCGGAAGAATGCGGCGGCGAAGGGCGTGGCGGTCAAGGCCGTGGCGCTCACGGCAGCCGGTCTGGCGCTGCTGTCCGGCTGCGGCGAGCCCAAGGCCGTGCCCATGAACGACGAGTACGCGGGCGACTCGGGCGAAACCAGCGCGGATGCCGGCGCGGACACCTCCAACGCCACGAACCCCACTGCGCAATCCACGCACAGCCAGCCCACATCCGACAAGCAGGACACCGGCAACTACGCGGACGGCGACTACAAGGTGCAGGGCGTGTACGGGCCCATCGGCGAGGACACCATCGATGTGACCGTCACCGTCAAGAATGGCAACGTGGAGCGCGTGGACGTGGTCGGGCACCCGTTCACCTCCATCTCCAAGGGGCATCAGGACGACTTCGCGGCCGCGATCAACGGCGTGGTGGACGGCAAGCCCCTCAAGGACCTCAAGATCGACACCGTGGCGGGGGCCAGCTGGACGTCCGACGCGTTCAACGAGGCGCTCAAGGTGGCCCGCGAGGAGGCGTCCATCCAGTAGGGTGGTGACGGCGGTTTGCAGGTTTCGGACGCGACAGCGAGGAGCTTGCCGGCTGTTACCGCCGCAGCAGCCACCGCCATGCCGGAATCTGGTGAATGACGCAACCGGGGAGGTCGTCACGGCGGTATTCGCGGGGCTCGCCGTCCGCGACGATGATGGTGCCCTCGCGGAGCTGCTGCTCCTCCATGAGCTCCCACAGGGCGCGCGTCTCGCGTTCCCGGGTTGTGGCGTAATCCATGGAATCGGTCACCTGATAGGGTTCGTAGGTCTGACCGGAGAGGGCGTCGCCGACCACAAAGTCGATTTCATAGCCATGGTTGCGCGTTCGGCAGGACGAGATGCCATCCCGGCGGAACCCGACATTGCGACGGCGCAGTTCCAAGTACACGGCGTTCTCCAGACGTTGCCCCTCGTCACGCGAGCCGGCCACGGACATTGCGGCGGCCAGACCGGGGTCGATCGCGTAGATCTTGGGCACGGATGTGGTTCGCTCGCTCAACGACATGGAGAATTCGCACATGCGGAAGAGGAGGTAGGCTTCCTCGAAGTATTCCAGCAGGTCGCCGAGCAGTTTGCGGCTGGTGGGCATGCCGAGCAAACGCAGATCGTTCTCTATCTTGCGTACCGACATCTGCCTGCCGTTGGATCCCAATGCCCCTCGGGCCAGGGCTCCAGCCACCCGCGGCCGCGCGATGTCGTGGCGTTCGACCACGTCGCTTGCCACTACCCGCTGGACATATGACTGCAACAGGGCGATGCGCTGAGGCGTCGGCAAATCGATGGTCGCCGGGAAACCTCCGCAATCAAGATACTCGTGCAGTGCATTGGACAAGAGAATGCGGTCCTGCGTGGAGAATGCCTGCGACGGACAGTTGCTTCCCGCAATCAACCCGCGTGCGTCGGCGAATTCCGCGAAGGAGAACGGAAGCAGCTCAAAATCCAACGCCCGGCCGCGGAATTCGGTGGCGATCTCCTTTGAGAGCATCTTCGACGATGATCCGCTGACGTAGATGGTGGCCTTGACCGTATCCACGATCCGTCGCAGCCAGGCTCCCCAGTCCTGCATTTCCTGCAGCTCATCGAAGAACAGGTATGTGCCTTCCTCGATGGCCTGCGGATGGGACGACCAAAATGCGTCGAGCACGGCGTCGCCGGTAGCGGGCGTGACGATGCCGAGACGGTCGTCCTCGAAGTTGAAATAGCAGATGCGGTCCCATCCGATGCCCGATTCGTGCAGCGCGTTCATTTCCTGGAACAGCCGGTAGCTTTTTCCGCTGCGGCGCATGCCGACGACCACCTTGACCAGATTGCCGATTCTGGGTGTGAAGGGCGTGCCCAGATCAAGCTGCCGAGGAGTGATGGGCAGGTAATCGGCGATGGTGAAGCTCGACAGTTTCTCCTGAATGACCGGATTCATGGTACCGCCCCCTGCTCTGCCGCGACTTGATGTCTGTAGGTCCAACTGGTCACGGTATTGTATCAATTTCTACGGAATTGGTAAAGTAAAGTGACCAGTTAGGGAAGTTGCGATGCGGAAAGAGCCGTGGCATGGCGAAATAATGCCGGCGGCGGGCAGAACGAGAACGCCGGCGTACACGATGCCCGAGCCGGCGTGTCAGCCCTGTGAGCGAGACTGGGGGACAGTGAAAATAGCTGTCGGCAATCTGCCGAGCACCTGTGGAGTGGAATTATGCCTCGTTCTGTGTCTTCCTCGTCGTCATCCCCGTCCGACGACCGGCCCTCGCAACCCGAGATCCCCGAGTTCCTGGTGGGGGACTACTCGCGGGCTGAGGGGCGGACGGACCACGTCGCCGCGCCGCGCATCCCCGCGGGCGATGCGTACGGCCCGGGCAGGGGAGCCGGCAACGATGCCGACGCCGACGTCCGCGTCAACGGGAACGGCGTCAACGGCGGAGAAGGACGTCGGCGTGCCGGCGGTGCGGGACGTAGCGGAATGCCTGCCGGAGCGGCCCATCATGCCCACGGGCGTGTGACCGTGCTCAAGGGCGGCACATACACCCGCCGGCGCATCCTCGTGGCCATGCTCGGCGTGCTGCTGCTGATCGAACTGTTCCAGCTGTTCTGGCCGTCCGACCGCTTCTACCCGCTCGCCAAGCTCGACGGCTATGCCGTGGGCTGGCAGAGCGCCGGCGACGTGACCGCTCGCCTCAACGCGGAGGTCGCCGCGCGCAACGTGACGCTCACCGACCGTGCCACCGGAACCAAGGTGACCGTCCCCGCCAAGGACGCGGGGCTCACCGTCGACTACGCGCAGCGCGCCGGCCAGGCCGCCCGGCACTCGTTCCTTGCGCGCATCATCCCGTTCTCCTGGCTGTTCGTGCACAACACCGCATCGGCCGACCTGCCGCAGGCCGTCGGCGCCGCGTCGGCCCCGGTGAAATCCGAGGTGCGCAACGCCGGCGTGGAGGCCAAGGACGGAACGCTCGCCACCGTGCCCGCGCAGGTGGGGTACACGTTCCAGCCGGGCGACGTCATCGCCGCGGCGGGCGGGAGCATCGGCGTCTCCCCGGATGGTGACCTCGCGGACGCCACGCTGGACCTCGGCGTCGTGAGTCCGACCGTCTCCACCGAAACCGCAGACCGGCTGCGCGCCACGCTCACGGCGGGCCTCGGCGGCGGCGTGGCGTTCACGTACGGGGACGGCTCGTGGACCGTTCCCGCCGCGGACCTGACCGGCGTGATCAGCGTCACGCAGGACGCCAAGGACAACACCAAGCTCAACGCCACCGTGGACTCCGCCAAGCTCACCGACGTGTTCAAGACCAAGGGCGTGGCGCTCGAAGTGGCCAAGAAGGCCGTGGCCGCCAAGGCCGTGCCGGACGTGTTCGCCACGGACGCCCGCGCCTCGCGCGCGATCGACATGACGAAGACCGCGGATGCGCTGGCGGCCATGCTGAACTCCGGGCAGAGCCAGCCGGTGGCCGTCACCGCGCGCGCCATCACCAACGCGGCCCTGTATGAGAACCTGCCCACCGAAGGGTCCATAGAGGACAAGCTCAAGCAGCTGTTCGGCAAGGCGACCTACGAAGTGGCCGTCTACGACCTCAAGACCGGGGAGTCGAAGCTGCAGATCAACGCGGACGGCGTGATGACATCCGCCAGCACGTACAAGCTGTACATCGCCTACTCCATGTTCCAGGCCGTGGAATCCGGCAAGCTCACGTGGAACAGCCCGCTCAACGGCACCACGCTCAACACGTGCCTGACGCGCATGATCGTTAACTCGGATAACGCTTGCCCCGAGGCGTGGCTGCGTGCGTACGGCTTCAACACCGTGACCCAGCAGGCGCATTCGATCGGCGCGAACAACACCAACTTCTCGCCCGGCAACATGCGCACCACGCCCAACGACCTGGCCACCATCCTCAAGGGCTACTACAACAACACCATCGCCACGAAGGCCTCCACCGACAAGCTGTTCCCGCTCATGCAGACGCAGGTCTATCGCGAAGGCATCCCCACGGGCATCGGCTCCGACGGCGTGGTACAGGACAAGGTCGGCTTCCTCAACGCCCTGCTGCACGACGCGGCCATCGTGCGTTGCGACAAGGGCGACTATGCGATGGTGATCATGACCGATCATTCGAGCTGGTCGAAGATCGCACAGGCGAGCCTGCTTATCTACGACGAGCTGTGACCGGGGC
This sequence comes from Bifidobacterium sp. LH_389, assembly GCF_056357235.1. Lineage (NCBI taxonomy): Bacteria > Bacillati > Actinomycetota > Actinomycetes > Bifidobacteriales > Bifidobacteriaceae > Bifidobacterium > Bifidobacterium sp. LH_389. The sequence goes on along the minus strand of NZ_JBKEVR010000007.1, from coordinate 74,706 downwards.
CGCGGCGTAACCGTGTGACGGGCCGCGCCGCGCGGTTCGTCACACGGTTCGGTCAGGCGGCGATGGCGGGCCAGATGAGGTCGGCCATGCGCGAGACCCAGTCGTCGCCCACCTCGTCGCCCAACGCCTCGCACGTCACCATGGAACCGATGGCAGTGCCGAACAGGAAACGCACGTCCACGCCCGCGCGGAACACGCCCGCCTGCACGCCACGCTCGAAGAACACCTCGCAGCGACGCTCCTCGGGCTGGATCGTGCCGTTGACCACGTGATGGAAGAACTCGTCGTCCGACGACAGCACGATGCCCACGGCCTTGACGCCGATGCTCGACCGGAACCGCTTGAGCATCGCGCCCAACAGCAGTTCCAGATTGGCGCGGGTGGGCTCCAGATCGCGCAATGCGGCCGGGTTCGGCATGCCCAGCGTACGCAGCTGGCGCAGCAGGTCGTTGGTGTTCGCGTAACGCCGGTAGATGGTGGTCTTGGCCACGCCGCTGCGCCGGGCCACCTCCTCGATGGTGACGCCGGCAATGCCGCGCTGCATGGCGATCTCCATGGCGGAACGCAGGATCTTGCGGTCCGTGGCCTCGCGCGTCAGACGTGAGCGCGGCCCTCGGGGCGCGTCGGCTCCCGTGCCCGTACCGGTGGCGGTTTCGGCGGACGGCACAGGCGGGACGGCATTGGCGACGGGTGCGACGGACCGCGCGGGAGCCGCCGCGATCAGGGTGTTGCGATGCTCTTCCATGACGGCTCCTACAGCAGCTTGGTCGACTCGACCTTGGCGACGTACCACGTGTTGAACCGGATGAGCGGCTTGCGCAGCACCAGCCCGAGCAGCAGCATGGGCGGTATGAACAGCAGCAGCGCGCCCAACGCCTGCCATAGGTCTCCCTGATAGATGCCCGCGATGGACGAGCGGAACGCACGGATGGCATGCGTGGCCGGCAGGAACGGGCTGACCCGCTGGAACAGGGCCGGCAGCACCTGCAGAGGGTAGGCACCATTCGCGCCGGACACCTGCACAATGAGCAGGATCACGCCCAGCGCCTTGCCTACGTTGCCGAACGAGGCGAGCAGCGTGTACACGATGAGCATGAACGTGAGCGACGTGACCCAGCCGCTGAGCATGTACGCCCACGGATGCACGGACTGCACGTGCATGAACAGCAGGCTGCCACCGTTGAGGAACGTGCTCTGCAGGAAGCCGATGAGCCCGAAGATGCCGAAATGGCCCAGATACAGCTGGCCTGCGGAAGGCTCGCCCAGCTCGCGGCGCACCTTGCGCGACACCGTGGGCTTGAGGGTGATGGCCGTGAGCAGGGCGCCCACCCACAGCGAGAGCACCGAATAGAACGGTGCCATGGCCGAACCGAAGTTCGCCACCGGGAAAACGGCCAGGCGGTTGAGCTGCACCGGGGACGACAGCGTGGTGGCCAGCGCCTCCGGGTCCGCGCCGGACAGGAGATCCTTGACCTGGGTCATGTCCCCGCTGCTCAGTGCGGTGCCGAGCTTGTCCGAGAAGTCGCGCATGGCCTTCGAGGCGTCGGAGAGCTTGGTCTTCACGTCCGCGAGCGTGGTGCGCATGTCCGTGACGGCGGTGGAGGCGGAACCGGCCGCATCGGTCAAGTCGGCCATCGCGGTCCCGAGGTTGCCGGACGTGCCCGCAAGCTTGTTTGAGGCGTCGGTCACCGTGGCGGCCAGATCGTCGAGCTGCGGCTTGAGCGAATCGGCGTAGGTGGTCTTGAGATCGTTGACGCTCTGCACGGCCTGACCGGCCAGATCCTTGACGTTCTGCCGGCTCTGCTCGGCGGTGGACTTGCCGGCGGCCACCGCATCGGCCCCGGCGTTGAGTCCGTCGCGCAGCGCCTCCAGGCGCTCCACGCTCAGGTCAAGCTTGTCCAGCAACGGCTGGGCGGCGATCTGCGCGGCAGGGTCGAGCTTGCCGATCAGCGTGGCGAGCGAGGCGCGCAATGCCTGATACTCCTTGATCTGCGCGTCCACGTTCGAGGCCTGATTGCGAATGGCCGTGGCGGTGTCGTCCGCCTGCTTGCCGGCATTCTGGTACAGCTGGTCGATGCTTGTGCCCACCGCGCCGAAGCTCTGCGCGCTGGAGTCGAGCGCCTTGGACAGCGTTCCCGCAGTGCCGGACAGTGCGCCGGCCACGTCACCCGCAGAGGATTTCGCCGAATCGGCGCCTTCCGTAATGCCCGTGGCTGCGCCGGACGCCTGGGTGAGCAGGGACGTGGAGCTCGTCAGCAGCGTGCCGGAGGCGTCCAGCAGACCGTCGTACGCATCGATGGTGGAGCTCAGGGAATCGAGATCGTCCGCGATGGACGTCACGTTGGCGTTGAACGCGGTGAGCCGCTGCTGCGCCTCGGGCTGGCTCAGCTGCGTCACGAGCCCCTTGGCCAGGCTCAGCGCCACGTTGCCGATGGTCTGCGCGAAGATCTGATTGACCTGCGCGGACACCTCGTCAGCCCCCTGACCCGTCACCTTGGGTGCCAGCGCGTTCTTCTTGTCGTTCTGGTAGTAGACGATCGTGGCGTGCTTGGCGTCCTCGGTGAAGAACGTCATCATGTTGCGGCTGAAGTCCTTGGGAATCACCACGGCCGCATAGTATTCGCCGGATTTTGTGCCGTCGATGGCCTGATCGACGCTGGTGAACGTCCAGTCGAGCTGGCTGTTGGCCCTCAGTGCGGAAAGGACCGTATCCCCGACGGTGATCTTCATGGGCATGAGATCGCTCGTATAGCCCTCGTCCTCGCTGGCCACGGCGAACTTGAGATTGCCGGTGTAGGAGAACGGATCCCAGCTGGCGGCCACGTTGAACCACGTGAACACGGCGGGAATGGCCGTCAGTCCGATCACGATGATGATGGAGACGATGTTGCTGAACATGCGCCGCACATCGCCTGCGAACAGTCGGAACACCTTGCTCATGCCGCATGCCTCCCCGTCGTCGTCCGGCCGGTTGCGGCGGGGCCGGAATCCGCCTCATTGGCCATGTCTTGGCCGTCCCCACGGTCCTCGGGCCGATCGCGCCAGACGCTGGCGAACGGCGAACGGCGGGACGCGTGGCGCTGCCGCTCGTGCTCGTACAGCAGCCGGCGGATCGCATCGTCGCTCAGCGTGCCCAGCGCCATCTGCCGCTCCAGACGGTCGCGGGTCGTCTCGATCACGATGAGGAAGCCGATGATGAGCAGCAGCCAGATGATCCAGCTGGCCAGCGCCGCCAGTTTCCAGTCCGTGTTGATGCCGAACACCACGCAGAACACGGCGGGCACCAGAATGCCGGCCGCCAGGGCTCCGCGCTTGAGCTTGGGGTAGAGGGCCGCGAACTTGGCGGCCTTGAGCTCGATCGACCGGCGGTAGCCCTCGTGGTCGGCGAGCGCGAGGATGGCCTGCGAGAGCTTCGGTCCGCGGCCGGGCGTGTGGAACTCCTCGCCCACGATCATGTCGCTTTCCCTGATCTGCCGGGCGAACAGCGCGTTGAGGTTCGCCAGATACGGACGGACGGCGATGCCGAGCGTGAACGAGACGATCACGAACACCAGGAGCAGCGCCACGTTCCTGAGCCACATGCCGTCGTAGAAGCCGCCGATCGTCTCGCGCATCGCGTCGATCGAATACGTGAACGGGAAGAACGGGTAGGCCTTGCGGAAGAAGTCCGGCATCATCTCGATCGGGTAGAGGCCCGAGGCGCCGGGGATCTGCACGATCACCAGCAGCACGCACAGGCCCTTGCCCACGTGCTGGAACGTGGTGGCGAGCGCGTAGATGAGGCTCAGGTAGGTGAACGAGGTGATGACGCCGGTGAGCATGAACATGGGGGCGTTCACGGCCTGCACGCCCAGAATGAGGTCGCCGGCGGTCACGAGCAGGGCCTGCGCCACGGCCATGGGGGCGAGCAGCAGCCAGCGTCCCAGGTAGCGTTGCGTGGCGGTCAGGCGCAGATCCTCGAGGCCTTCGTCGTCCACTTCGAGCTTGATGATCACCACCAGGGCGAATGCGCCCACCCACATGGACAGGTCCGTGAACAGCGGGGCCATGCCGCTGCCGTACGAGTTGAGCGGGTAGAGGGTCTGTGTGCTGAGCACGGTGGGGGACATCATGAAGTCGGCGATTTTGGAGACGTCCAGTGCGCCGTCCTTGCCGAACAGCTGCTCCGCCAGCGCCGAGCCGGACAGGGCCTGCACGTCGGTGGCGACCGTGTCGAGGCGGGTTTCCACCGTGGCGAGGCTCTTGTCCGTCTGGGTCAGGGCGTTGCGCGCGGTGGTCAGCGTCGATTCGAGCTGGTCGAGCACGGTGTTGGTCTGGTCGATGAGCGCTCGCTGGCTGGCGATCGTGGCGCTCAGCTCGCCGCTGGCCCCGGCGAGGCCCACGAGTCCGTTGTTCAGCTGCGGGAGCGTGGTGCCGTACAGTGTGTCCCGTGCGCCGCCCAGCGTGGCCAGCGTGGACTGCGTGGCGGTGTTGAGGCTGTTTGCCGCGTTGCCGACGCTCGTGGTGGTGGCCGTGGCGTCCGTGTTGAGCGTGGCGAGGTCCTTGAGCGTGCCGGCGGTCTTGGCGTTCTCCGCCTTGAGTTGGACGAGGACGGCGTTGAGGGACGGCTGGTTGAGCGCTTCGAGCCTGCCGATGAGTTCGCCGTTCGCCGTGTTGACGGCCTGCCCCACGCCGATGGCGAAGCCGATGTGCTGCTGAGCCTGCGTGAGACCGGAGGTGACCGCGCCCACGCCCAGATTGGCGCCGGAGGATGCCTGGGACAGCATCAGCGAGCCTTGGTCGAGCGTGCCGTACAGGGACGAGCCGAACGTGCCGGCCGCGGTCTGCGCGTTCGCGATCAGCGTGGAGCTCTGGCCGAGCGCCTTCGACACGTCGTCGCCCACCTGCGCGGCGGTGGCGATCGATTCGCGCGCGGTGGTGATCTTGTCGGGCGTCTGGTCGAGCTCGGCGGTGAGCGTGGCGATCTTGCCGCGTACGGCGGTCACGTTGTTCTTGGCGTCCGTGGCGTTCTGTGCGATCGTCTGCTTCGCCGAATCCGCCGAGTCGCCGGCCTGCCCGAGCGCGGTGTTCGCGGCGGTGGCGATCACCTGGCTCACCGTGGAGACGAACGTGGCATTGATGGTCTGGTCGAGCGTGTTCGCGCCGACGTCCGTGACCTTCGGGGCGATGGCGTTGGCCTTCTCGTTGACGTAATAGTCGATGCTCGGGCGGTCTGCGCTGCCGGTCGCCAGGGCGCCCATGCGGGCGCTGAAGTCCTTGGGGATGACGATCGTGGCGTACACTTCACCGGACTCCACCGCGCGCATGGCGTCCGATTCGTCCATGAAGCGCCACCCGAGCTGCGTGTTCTGCCTGAGCTGGTCCTCCACCTGGTCGCCCAGATGCATCTCGCCCATGAGCGCGTTGCTGGCGCCCTCGTCCTCGTTGGCCACGGCCACGGCGATGGACCGCGTGTTGCTGTACGGGTCCCAGAAACCCACGATGTTCACCCACGCGTACAGCGCCGGTATGGCGATCAGACCGAAGACGATCACCCACGCCGTGGGAACCTTGAACAGTCGCAGCGCATCGCGCCTGACGATCTGCCACACGTTGTTCATGCCGCGCTCGCCCTTTCCCCGGTTGTTTCCTCGATTGCCCATGCGCTACGCCATTCGTAGCGCTACGCGTGATGTAGCGTAGCATGGCGGGCGGTCGGGGCGGACCGGTGGACGACAGTCGGCGCCGCAGTGTCGATCGGGTGGTGCGGGCCGGATGCATGGCGGGCGGTGCGGCCCCTGCGGCGGGCTCGCCCTACAATGGGGGGCATGACCGCTGGGAACGCGAGACAGGGAACGGAGCTGTGCATGGCGGATGACACCGAAACCGCGCTGGACCGGCAACGCCTGCCGTTGCTCGCGCGCGTCTACGGCGTGCTCGTGCTCATCGACGGCGTGATCACCCTGCTGCTGTTCGCGCTGATGATCGTGACGGTCATACTGGTCGGCATCAACGTCGGTCTGGACTGGCTGCCGGACATCCGCCCTGCGTCCCTCACGTTCATTCTGGCCGTTATGCAGACGATCGTGACGCTGGCCAATGCGGTGGGACTGGTGATCTTCGGCGTCTTTATCCTCACCAACCGACGCCGCCACGCGGCCCGATGGGCTTACGCGCTCATGGTGCCGACCATCCTCAGCGCCCTGCTCGATCTGGCGCTCAGCGGTCTGGGCCTCCAACTGCTCGTGCCGCTGGTCCAGCTGGCGCTGCTCGTAGTGATCTCCGTGACCGCGGATCCCGGCCTGCGCGAGGAACGCCGCCTGCAGCGCACGCTGTGGCTCATGGACGAGCGGGACGACTACGAGGCCGCGCTCGCCCGTGGCATGGTGGGTCGCGACCCGACCGGCCGGGGCTATGCGGCGCTCGATTTCTTCAACATCATCTGGATCTTCTTCGTGGGCTGCCTTGCCGGGTGGGTCATCGAAGTCCTCTACGTAGGAGCGGTGACCGGCACGTGGATGAACCGCGCCGGCATGCTCTACGGGCCGCTGTCGCCGATCTACGGCTTCGGCGCGTGCATCCTCACCATCTGCCTCAACCGGCTCTACCGGCTCAACTTCGCGGTCATCTACCTCGCCTCGGCCGTGATAGGCGGCGCGTTCGAATTCTGCTCCAGCTGGTTCCTTGAAGTGGCGTTCGGCATTGTCTCCTGGGACTACACCGGCCAGTGGCTGTCCATCGGCGGGCGCACGAGCGGCAAGTATATGATGTTCTGGGGGCTGCTCGGCCTCGCGTGGATCAAGCTCGTGCTGCCCCGGCTCGTCCGGCTCGTCAACCGCATCCCGTGGAAGTGGCGGTACTCGCTGACCGCCGTGCTGTTCGCCCTGCTGTTCGCGGACGGGATCATGACCCTCATGGCCTACGACTGCTGGTACATGCGGGCCGTGGGCCTGCCGCAGGACTCCTCGGCGGCGCGCTTCTTCGCGCGGCACTACGGGGATGCGGTCATGCGGGAGCGGTTCCCCGGCATGACCATGACGCCGGGGAACGCGGGGCGCGTGTAGGAGGCTCCGGCTGACCGCGTGCGGGGCGAGCCGTGCGCGGCTCCTGGCTTTACAGGGTTTACAGTCCGTACACCTCGTGCGCGAACCGCTCGAGCACCGGGATGGACCGCTTCACCTTCTCCGTGTCGATGCAGTACGCCATGCGGAAGTAGCCGGGCACTCCGAAGCTGTCCGAGGGGACGAGGATCAGGTCGTGCTCCTTGGCCTTCAGGCAGAACGTGACGGCGTCATCCTCCAGCGCCTTAGGGAAGATGTAGAACGTGCCGCCCGGGCGCACCACGTCGAATCCGATCGCGGTGAGCGCGTCGTACAGCAGATTCATGTTCGTCTCGTACACGGAGAGGTCCGCGGTCTTGTCCAGCACCTTGGCCACGCCCAGCTGGATGGAGCTCGGCGGGCAGTTGTGGCCGGTGCCGCGCGAGATCTGGCCCATCATCGGCACCAGCAGGTCCGCGTCCGTGGCCTCGGGGTTCACCGCCACGTAGCCGATGCGCTCGCCCGGCAGACTCAGCGACTTGGACCACGAGTAGCAGGTGAGCGTGTTCGCGTAGAACTTCGCGGGGTAGGGCTGCGTGCTGCCGTCGAACACGATCTCGCGGTACGGCTCGTCGCTCACGAGGAAGATGTCGTGCCCGTACTCGGCCTGCTTGGCGGTCAGGAGCGCGGCCAGCTTGGTGAGCGTCGCTTCCGAGTACACCGCGCCGGACGGATTGTTCGGCGTGTTGATGAGCACGGCCGTCACGTTTGGGTTCATGGCCCGGGCGAACGCGTCGAAGTTGATCTGGAAGTTCGCGGTGTCCGCCGGGACGACGGTGAGCTTCGCGCCCGTGCCCTTCACATACGGCTGGTACTCGGGGAAGTAGGGGGCGAAAGTGACGATCTCGTCGCCGGGCTTGGTCACCGCGCGCATGGCGTGGGCCAGTGCGCCCGCCGCACCCGTGGTGGGGAAGATGTGATTGCCGGTGTACGCCATGCCGAAGCGCTCGTTGAGGTTGGCGGCGATGGCGTCCTTGACCTGCGGGATGCCGAGCGAGGGGGAATAGCCATGGATCTTCACCGGGTCGCCGTGCTCGTACAGGTCCACCATCGCGTCCGTGAATGCGCGCGGGGCGGGGACGGACGGGTTGCCGAGGCTGTAGTCGAACACGTTCTCGTAGCCGATCTGACTGCCGCGGGCCGTCGCGTACTCGCTCAGTTCGCGGATGACGGACTTGCCGCCCAGCATCGCCTTGTATTCCTCGTTGATCATGGCTTGGCTCCTGTTCCGGTTGGCTCCTGTTGGCTTCGTGGCTGTGGTTCCACAGTACTACGGTCGCGGCGGGTCCGTGGTGGGGCGGCGGTGGGTGCGTGGACGGTGCGCGTGGGCGGTGCGGCGGTGCGTGAGCGGTTCGGCAATGGATTTGCCCAGTCTGCGGTGACTGGCTCGTAGGTTGAGCGGATTGCGTGCAGCGGGCGGGATGATTCTCATGAAATTCCCAGACAAATCGGACGTTGCTTTGCGGTTCGTGCGGTTATATGAAGTCACGGCCGCAAAGGCCCGCATAACTGAATCCCTTCTTCTCTCTTCTCTCCAAGCCCGGCCCAATCCGCCGGGCTTTCTCTTTGCCCGATCGAGTTGCTCGGACGGGGAATGGCATGGATGCCGTGCTGTCGAGGCGGCGCGGTGCAGGGATTTGCCTCCCGGACTTGTCGGAACGGTCTGTATGCGATATTATGAAGCTAACTTCATGTGAAGCATACTTCATATGACGACTGCGCCGAAAGAGGTGATGCGGGTCGATGAGGACCAAGGTTCGTGAATATCGCAAGGCGGCGGGTCTGACGCAGCAGGAGCTGGCGGACGTGGTGTACGTGTCGTCGCGCACCATCATCTCCATCGAAAAGGGGCAATACAATCCCTCGCTCATGCTCGCCTACCGCATGGCGCGGGTGTTCGGCACCACCGTCGAGGACCTGTGCCTGCTTGAGGAGAACGTACGCATTGAGGACGAGGAGAACGGCTATGCGTAACCACGGTGTCAACAATGCAGGCAGCGATCGGGACGAGGGAGGCCGGGCGCCCGACCGGTTCGGCGAGTCCGGCGGGTCCGGCCGCAAAACGACGAACGGCGGATCCGGCCGTATGCCGTCTGTGCGTGGCGTGGCGCGTGCTGTTCCGGTGATCGGCGGTTTTGCGCTGCTCATGGCGGCCATGACGGTTTTCGGCATTCTGATGGACAGGCCCTCGGCGCTGCCGTGGGATCGGAATGCGACGATCGTGGCCTGCGCGGTGCTGGCCGTGACGGGCGTTGCGCTGGTCGTTGCGGGGTTCATCTGGCCGCGTCCGCTGACCGACGATGAACGGCGCGCGATCGCCCGCACCGGCAAGCCCACGGCGGGGGAACGGTTTCGCGCCCGTTTGAAGTTCTTCGCAGCGGCGGGACTGCTCGCGGTGTGGGGACTGTCCTTCGGAATCGGCGGCGGTGTTCGGTACGGCTGGGGAACCGCGGAATTTCGTGGTTGGGCGGCCACCGGGGTATGGGCGCTCGCTGCGGCGGCGTGCATGATCGTCGCCGGACTGCTGTCCGGGCGGAACGGGCGGGCCCTGCCGCTGCCGCGTGATGACGAGCGCGAACGTCTCGTCAAGCTCAAGGCGGATTCGGCGACCGGGTGGATCATGTACGTGGCATGCCTGACGATGGAGATCCTGCTGTTCTCGCTCTCCATGGCCTTCGACTTCGCCCCGCTCATGTACGTGGGACTGGGCTTTTTGGGTGCCGCCGCGCTTTACGGCGTCGTTGCGGCGCTCGCCAGACGCTACTACGGCCGGCGGCTGTGAGAGGAAGGTCGCGGGATGCTTGGGCTGCGGGACTGGCTGTGGCGGCAGGGCGTTGCGCGGACGGGCGGGCTGGATCGCTGGATCCGGCTGCGCGTGCAAATGCCATGTTGTGGCCGTGTTGCACTGTGTTCGTGCCGTGGCTGTGCCTCGCTATGGTCACGTTGCGCCCGTGCCCGCGCCGTGTGGCGCCGTGCCCTTGCCGTGGCTGTGCCGCGCCCACGTTGCGCCAGCGCCGAACTCACGCCGCACGGTGCGGAATTCCCAGAGATTTCTCAGCGTTTCGGCATGTTGCTTTGAACCTCCTGCGGTTATATAAAACCGTGACCGCAAGGTTGCGATAACTGAATCCCTTCCTCTCTCTTCTCTCTTCAGCCCGGCCCAATCCGCCGGGCTTTCTCTTTTTCTTTCGCGCGGCGGTCGGCGCGGCGGTTGCATACTTGGGTGGCTCGGATGTCCGATCGCGGGTCTCTAGTCCTGATCGTGGCTCGATCGGTTCGATTGGGCGCCGGTCGACGGATGTGGCGAAGTCGCTTGCTCCTTTCTTGCAACGGTCTTCGAGCCCCTAGCTGCATTCCGGCTGCTCATCGCTTTCGCTCGATCGGTCCAACCTGCGCCGGTGTGCGTGCAGACTGGACCGATCGTGCGATTTTTGGCCCCGAAAACGGCCGTTTTTTCGCATGATCGGTCCAACCTGCGAATTTGGGTGCACAGGTTGGACCGATCGTGCGAAAACAGGATCGGACTAACCGTCATTGCGCCGGTAAATGTGTTGGGTTAATGTCGGGTCGCGTCCTTTTTAGCGGATTGTGCAGGAAATGTGAAGGCCTCGAAACCGTTGCAATCATTGGTTTCGAGGCCTACCGGAGGTGCCCCCCGTGGGATTCGAACCCACAACCCACGACTTAAAAGGACGCTGCTCTAACCGTTGAGCTAGAGGGGCAACATTTCTAAAATACACGCAGCTGTCGGACATTGTCCAGCGTGGTGTTGCGTGTGGCACGGTGCTGCACGCAACACCACGCTGGACAAACGGTACGGTCACCAGCGGTAGATGAACGCTGGGCGAACGATCGTCCCGGGCGGGCGCGGGCGGGCCGGGGGCGGGTATGGTGGAAACCATGACGAAGAAGCTCATCCTTGATCTGGACACCGGCATCGACGACACCCTGGCCATCGCCTACGCGCTGGGCAGCCCGGAAGTGGAACTCATCGGCATCACCGGCACGTTCGGCAACGTGCGGCTCGAACGCGGCGTGCGCAACGCCTTGGCGGTCACCGAACTGTTCGGGCACCCCGAAGTGCCCGTCTACCCGGGACTGAGCCATCCGAGCATGCGCGACGACTTCACGGTCAGCGACTCCACCGCACGCATCCACGGATACAACGGCATCGGCGAGGTGGAAATCCCCGACGCCGCGCGCGCCCCGCAATCCGAATCCGCCGTCGACTTCATCATCGACGCGGCCGAAACCTACGGTGACGACCTCATCTACGTACCCACCGGCTCGCTCACCAACATCGCCGCCGTACTCGCCAAGCATCCGCAGACCGTCAAGAAGATCGGCAATATCACGCTCATGGGCGGCGCGCTCACCGTGCCCGGCAACGTGAACGCGTGGACCGAGGCGAACATCTCGCAGGACCCGGAAGCCGCGGACGCGCTGTTCCGCTCCGGTGCGCAGGTGACCATGATCGGCCTCGACGTGACCCTGCAGACGCTGCTCACCAAGCGCGAAACCGCCGAATGGCGCGCATTGGGCACGCCGGCCGGCCGGTTCCTGGCGGACATGACCGACTACTACATCGGCGCGTACGGGCGCATCGCCCCGCATCTGGGCGGGTGCGGCCTGCACGACCCGCTCGCCGTGGCCGCCGCCATCGACCCGACGCTGGTGACGCTGCTGCCGATCAACATGATGGTCGATCTGGAAGGCCCCACGCGCGGACGGACCATCGGCGACAACACGCGCCTCAACGATCCGGTCAAGACCGCCGGCGTGGCCGTGGGCGTGGACGTGCCGCGGTTCCTGCACGAGTTCATGACGCGCATCACCGCGCTGGCCGCGAAGGGCATGGCCGCGGGTCACGACGCCGGATCCGGCACGCAGAAGGCGGCGTGACATGCTGGAGGAAGGCATGCGCGAAGCCGCAGGGCGGGATGCCGCGCGGATCCTCGACGCGTTCGGTGCGATCGCCGCGGCGGAACGGTCCGTCGCCGTGATCGGTTCGATGAACGCCGACTACACCGTCGTCACCGAACGCCTGCCCCAGCCGGGGGAGACCGTGAACGCCGGTCCGCTGCGCATTCTGCCCGGCGGCAAATCCGGCAACCAGGCCGCAGCCGCGGCCCGGCTCGGCGCCAGCGTGCGACTGTTCGGCGCGGTGGGCGACGACGCCAACGCGGACTTCCTGCTCGGCAAACTCAATGACGCCGGCGTGGACACCGCTCACGTGCGGCACGTGCCCGGCGCAAGCGGCACCACCGTCATCACCGTGGACGCCCACGGCGAGAACACCATCGTGTACTCGCCCGGCTCCAACGCGCACGTCACCGTCGACTACGTGAAGGAATCGCGCGAATCGCTCGCGGGCCCCGACGTGGCCGTGCTCGGCCTGTGCCTCGAAAGCCCGATCGACACCGTGACCGCCGCCGCGCGTCTGTGCCACGGCGCCGGCAAGACCGTGCTGCTCAACAATTCGCCGTTCCGGGCCAAGCTGCCGGACGAACTCGTGCAGGCCACGGACGTGCTGCTGGTCAACGAGCATGAGATGGCGCTCATGCTGGACGTGGAGGAACCGGGCGGCGGCAAATGGGCTGCCTTCGACTGGCAGGAGGCGCTCGCGGGCATGAGCCGGCTCGGCTTCCCGAGCGCGATCGTCACGCTCGGCGGCGAGGGCTCCGTGGTGCTGGACACCGCGAGCGGCGTGGCATCGCACATCGCGCCGGTGACCGTAGACGCCGTGGACACCACCGGCTGCGGCGATGCCTTCATGGGCACGGTGCTTGCCGGTCTGGCCGCGGGACTGGGATTGCGCGAATCGGCGCAGGTGGCCTCGTACGTGTCCGCCTATGCGGCGACGGGCTCCGGAGCGCAGGCATCCTACGGCACCGCGGAGCAGATTCGGGAGCGGTTCGCGGCGCTCCCGGCCTGAGCCGAGGTCCGAGCCGGACTCCCCCATGCAGTCGCGGCGGTTTTCTCGGTGCAGGAGTCGGCTTGGTTCATGTTCCGGGCGTCCGCACGGCTGCCGGCAATGGCTATTTGTATAGTGTGCAGCACTTTTCGGCCTGTGCAGAGATCTATCTGCATTCTGTGCAGCACTCGATCCGTTCCAAGAGTGCCTTGCGCGCCCGGATGCACCCGGTTTTTGGCTATTGTTCGGTCGGTTTTCGGCCGGTGCGGAGGCCGGCCTGCTGCACACTATGCAGATAGATGTCCGCACCACCCGGAAAGTGCTGCACACTATGCAGATAGCAGGCCGATGACCTGGCGTGGAGCTTCAGGACGGCGTCCGTCATGCCCCTGTGCCCCCTGTGTGCTTGTACACAGACATGCAGACGGGCGCTACGGCTACAACAGGTCGGAGTCGGTGAGGACGGCATGCCCGCCGTCGGCCGTCCGCGCCGGTTCCGACTCGGCGGCGAGCCGGGCGAGCGGGTGGAGGGCGCCGGAATCGGTGGCGTCGCCGTCGGTCTGACGTTCGCCGGCAGGCTGGCCGTCGCGGACCGTGTCCCGGCGGGCCTCGCGTTCGGCCTGACGCCGGGCCTTCTCGCCCTCGTAGCGCAGCTCGGGTTTGGGCGACAGGCGCGACAGGCCATGCCACGCCAGATCCACGATGTACGCGGCGAGCTGCTCCTTGCTCACCTTGCGGCGGTCGGCCCAGTACTGGCCGGTGAACACGGTCATGCCCACGAGCATCTGCGCGTAGTACGGCACGGCCCGGGCCGGCAGCTTCTGCTTCCTGAACGAGGCGGCGAGCAGATCCTCCACGCGGATGCTCACGTCACCCAGCAGGGAGTTGAACGACCCGGCCGGATCGGTGCTCGGGGAATCGCGCACCAGCACCTGGAATCCCTCGGTGTGCTCCTCGATGTAGGTGAGGAGCGCCAGCGCCGTGCGTTCCACGATCTGGCGCGGATGATCGCTCGGCTCGGCCAGCGCGGTGGTGAGCGCGGTGGTGAGCGCCTGCATCTCGCGGTCCACCACCACGGCGTACAGGCCTTCCTTGCCTCCGAAGTGCTCGTAGACGATCGGCTTGGACACCTTGGCGTTCGTGGCGATCTCCTCCACGCTCGTGGCCTCGAACCCCTTGGACGCGAACAGCGCGCGCCCCACCTCGATCAGCTGCTCCCTGCGCTGCAGGGACGTCATCCTCGAAGAATTTCCCATGCGTTCCATTGTTTCACGGGCGCTGGGCCACGCGTGTCGGCAGGTTGTGTGAGGGAATGGCGACGGTCGCGAAACGATGCGTGCGCTTCGTAAGGGGGTTTTGGCACAATGTGCCGTATGCTCGTGGTGATTCTTCTGTGGTTGGCGCTGCTCGTCGGCGCCGTGGTGTTCGTGCTGCGCCTTGCGCGCGGCGAATCGCACGAGGGACTGTTCACCGAGAGCCTGAAGAAGCGCTCCGACCCCAAGCCCGAGGAGGATGCCCGTCCGCCGCGGTCGGCCGGCATGGTGCCGTCGTTCGAGCCGCAGTCGTCCAGACTGACCCGTCCCGCCGGTGCGGTCCCACCGGAAGGCCCCAACGAGCGGACCATGGAGAACCCGGTGTACGTGACCAACGGCACGGTGGTGGAGATGCGTTCCAAGCGCAAGGCCAAGCGCGCCGGCGAGGAGGGCCGCGAGGGCTGACGTGCGCTCCCACCCCCGCCTGTCCCTTGGCGTTTCTACGCTTTGAGGCATGGATACGAATACCATCATCGCGACCGTCGTCGTTGCCGTACTCGTTGCGCTGATCGTCGCCGGAATCCTGTGGTCCCGTTCCCGCAATGGGTCCGGGGCCGCAAAGGAACGGCCGGAAACGCCGTCCTCGCAGCCGTCCGGAGCTCAGGCCGAACAACAGTCCGTTTCCAAGGCCGGAACCGCGGAGGAAACCCCTGCATCCGCCGCGCCCTCCGAGACATCCGCAGCCGTCAAGCCCGTCAAGCCTGCCGAACCCGCCGCGCGGGCCGAGGCGCCGGAATCCGTGGGCTCGCGCCTCACCCGTCTCAAGGCCAAGCTCGCCAAGAGTGCCAACCCCTTCGGCAAGGCCCTGTTCTCCATCCTCACCAAGGACAACCTCAGCGAATCCGACTGGGAGGACGTGGAGGACACGCTCCTGCTGGCGGACGTGGGCGCCGAGGCCAGCGAGCAGCTGGTGGACGGGCTGCGCTCCGACGCGCGCGTGACCGGCGAGAAGGACCCGGCCGCCGTGCGCGAGATGCTGCGCGGCAAGCTGCTGGATCTGGTGGGCCGTGACACGGACCGCCGCCTCAACGTGAACAAGCCGGGGGCGAACAGGCCGTCCGTCATCATGATGGTGGGCGTCAACGGCACCGGCAAGACCACCACCGCCGGCAAGCTCGCCCGCCTGTTCGTGGCCGACGGCAAGTCCGTGGTGATGGGCGCGGCCGACACCTTCCGCGCCGCCGCGGCGGACCAGCTCGAAACGTGGGGCGCCCGCGTGAACGTGCCCGTCGTCCGTTCGGACAGGGACGGCGCCGACCCGGCCTCCGTGGCCTTCGACGCGGCGGCCCGGGCCAAGGAAACCGGGGCGGACGTGCTCATCATCGACACGGCCGGCCGCCTGCAGAACAAGGCGAACCTCATGGACGAGCTCGGCAAGATCCGCCGCGTGACGGAGAAGAGCCTGCCCGTGGACGAGGTGTTGCTCGTGCTCGACGCCACCACCGGCCAGAACGGCATGGCCCAGGCCAAGGTGTTCGCCGAGGCGATCGGCATCACCGGCATCGTGCTCTCCAAGCTCGACGGCTCGGCCCGCGGCGGCATCGTGATCGCCGTGCAGAAGGAGCTCGGCGTGCCGGTCAAGCTCGTGGGGCTGGGCGAAGGGCCGGACGATCTGGCCCCGTTCGACCCGGAAGGGTTCGTGGACGGCATTCTGGCCTGACGGACGCGTGTTCCAAGGCCTTTAACCTTCCCGTAACAGGATGTAACACGCTCGGAAATCCGGCGGTCGTTTCATTGCGTGTGTTGGCTCCCATACGGAAGCCGCACAAGTGAACTCCGCCGGAACCCCCGGCGCCTGAACAGAGAGAGGGAGGTAGCCATGTTGCCCGAAGTCGCAGCAACGTACGGCAATGCCGCATGGATGCTTACGTCCGCTTCCTTGGTTTTCCTCATGACGCCCGGTGTGGCGTTCTTCTATGGTGGCATGGTCCGCGCCAAGGCCGTGCTGAACATGCTGATGCTTTCGGCGGCGGCACTGTCCGTCACCGCGGTCGTGTGGACCCTGTGGGGCTGGTCGATCGCCTACGCCGGCAACAGCATCGGCGGCATCTTCGGTGACCCGGCCACGGGCTTCCTGCTCAAGGATTCCATGGTCGCCAAGGACGGCGTGTTCACCGCGGTCAAGGATCCGGCCAACTTCACGAGTGTCTCGGACGACATGCCCAACTACGCGGGCTCCATCGACGTCGCCTTCCAGGTCACCTTCGCCATGATCACCGTGGCCCTGATCTCCGGTGCCCTCGCCGAGCGCATCAAGTACAGCACGTGGATGCTGTTCGTGGCCCTGTGGATCACCTTCGACTACGCGCCGATGGCCCACATGGTCTGGAACCACGGCCTGCTGAGCCCCGACGGTGCGATCTCCACCGCCATCGGCGCCGCCGCCCACGATTTCGCAGGCGGCACCGTCGTGCACATCAACGCCGCAGTCGCCGCCTTGGTGATCGTGCTCATCATCGGCAAGCGCAAGGGCTTCGGCGTCACCCCGATCCGTCCGCACAACGTGCCGTTCGTGATGCTCGGCGCCTTCCTGCTGTGGTTCGGCTGGTTCGGCTTCAACGCCGGTTCCGCGTTCGGCGCCAACGGCACCGCCGGCTATGCGTGGATGTCCACCACCGCCGCAACCGCCGCCGCCATGCTGGCCTGGGGCTTCACCGAGAAGATCCGCACCGGCCACTACACCGCGATGGGTGCCGCGTCCGGCATCGTCGCCGGTCTGGTCGCCATCACCCCGGCCGCCGATGTGGTCTCCCCGCTGTGGGCCATGGTGCTCGGCGCGATCGCCGGCGTGCTGTGCTGCTTCGCCTGCGGCCTGAAGTTCAAGCTCGGCTACGATGACTCCCTCGACGTCGTCGGCGTCCACGGCGTCGGCGGCCTGACCGGCACCGTGCTCATCGGCTTCTTCGCTCAGGACACCGGCCTGTTCGCGGGCGGCGACTTCAAGCAGCTGCTCGTGCAGATCGTGATCGCCCTGTGCGCCATCCTCTACTCCGGCGTGATCACCGCGATCATCGCGTTCGCCCTGGAGAAGACCCTCGGCTGGCGCGTCACCGAAGCTCAGGAGGTCGGCGGCATCGATCTGGCCGATCAGGGTGAGCGTGCGTATGATTTCGCTGGCACCGCCAGCTCCGTCCTCAAGGAGGTGAAGTGAGATGAAGCTCATTACCGCTATCATCCAGCCCCATAAGCTCGACGACGTCAAGGAGGCCCTCGCGGCCGCCGGCGTGCACGGCCTGACCGTGTCCGAGGCCAACGGCTACGGCCGTCAGCGCGGCCACACCGAGGTCTACCGCGGCGCCGAATACACCGTCGATCTGATCCCGAAGATCCGCGTCGAGGTGCTGTCCGACGACGCCGACGCCGAGACGCTGGTCGGCGTGATCGCCAAGGCGGCCGGCACCGGCACCATCGGCGATGGCAAGATCTGGGTCGCCCCGCTTGACTCGGTGACCCGCGTGCGCACCGGAGAGACCGGTTCCGCGGCGATCTGACGCAAGACGCCCATCCCGGACCCGACCGCCGTGCCGACCGGGATGGAGCAAATGAGACAGGAATCCCCGCGTGCGAGGCTCTCGTGCGCGGGGATTTCCTCGTTAACCGGCACGTTTGCAAGGACAGGGAAAGGGAATGCCGTGGGCAGTGCGGTCGACGGTTTGAAGCAACGATTCATGGACATGAGCCGGCCCGACGGCGATGGCGTCTACCGCAATGGGGCGGCCAAGCGCAAGGCGCGCACCGAACTGGCCGTCGGCTGTCTGAGGAAGCTCTGGGCGGAGGCGCTCGACGCGGTGCCGTTCGCCGTGCCGGACGGCGGCATAGGGTTGGCGGCGGTCGGCTCGCTCGCCCGAGGGCAGGTGGGGCCCAGCTCCGACCTCGATCTGGTGGTCATCTACGATTCACACGCCCTCAACGACGAGCAGCTCACCATGCTCGCCAACAAGCTGTGGTACCCGCTGTGGGATTCCGGGCTTGACCTCGACCACTCGATCCGCACGCGCACCCAATGCGAGGCCGTGACCGACTCCGACCTGCCCGCCGCCATGGGCTGGCTCGACGTGCGCCCGATCGCCGGGGACACCGGGCTCATTGAGGAAACCGCCGATTCCATTCTCACGCGTTGGCGCAAGGCCGCGCGCAAACGACTGCCCGAGCTGCTCGACTCCGCCAAATCCCGGCTCGACGAGTTCGGCCGAATGGCGTACATCAACCAGCCGGACATCAAGGAGGCGCGCGGTGGTCTGCGCGACTCGGTTCTGGTCTCCGCGCTCGCCGCATCCTGGCTGGCCGACCGGCCGCACGGCGCCTACGACGACGCCGTGGAACGGCTGCTCGACGTGCGCGACTGCATCCATCTGGCGGCGCGCAAGGACACGAACCTGTTGCTCGCTCCCTACCAGCCGCAGGTGGCCGCCATGATGGGCCTTGCCGATCCGACGTATCCGCAGGCCGAACGCGACGCCAAGGCCATCGACGACCTGCAGACCGCGCTCGCCGGGCTCGGCAGACGCATCTCCTTCGCCCTCGACTCCACTGCCTCGCGCGCCGAGCATTCGCTGGTGCACGAAAAGCCGCGGTTCGCCTTCTTCCAGATGTTCCAGCCGCGCGCCGGCGGCAAGCGCGAGGCCCCGCAGTTCGACGTGATTGCGCCGGGGCTGGCCCGCCATGAGGGGGAGATCGTGCTTGCACCGAACACCGACCCGTCCGCGGACGCGAATCTGGCGCTGCGCGCAGGAGTGGCCGCCGGGGAGTTCGGGCTGGAGATCAATCCGACCACGCTGCTCAACCTCAAGCGCTGTCCGATCCGCGACTCGGTGTGGGACGACGAGGCCCGTTCGCTGTTCATTCGGTTGCTCGCTACCGGCCCGGCGCTCATGGGCGTGTGGGAGGAGCTCGACTATGTGAACCTTCCCGGCCGCTGGATGCCCGAATGGCTGGGCATCCGCAACCGGCCCTCCGCTTCGGCCGCGCACCGCTACACGGTGGACCGGCACATGGTGGAGGCGGTCTCCCGGCTCGGACGGGAAACGCCGAGCGGCGGACGCTACGACGACGACCGTTACGCGGCCCTGCTGCTGGCCGGCATCCTGCACGATCTGGGCAAGCGGCCGGGGGTTACGGACCATGCGGCCGAAGGGGCGCGGCACGTGCCGTACATCCTGAGGCGCATGGGATATTCGGCGGACATCGTGCAATGGGCCACGCTGCTGGTGCGCGAGCACCTGACGCTGTCCGAATACGCCACCGGACGCGACCCGAACGACCCGGCCGTGGGACGGGAGCTGGCGGCCGCGGTGAGCGGTGACCCCATCCTGCTGGACATGCTGTTCGACCTGACGCGGGCAGACGGTTCCTCGCTTGGCGCCACGCCCGGCGAGGCGATCACCAAGCGGTACGGATGGAGCAAGTGGCGGGCCGCGATCGTGGGCCAGATGTATGCCGCCGCACGCGAGGCGCTGCGCGGCTAACGCATCCAGCGGTCGCCACGCACGCGCAGACCGTTGGCGAGACCGCGCCCGCCCATGAGCACCACGTTGAACAGCGTCCACAGGGCCACCGTGCAGGCCGTTTCGCCCGGCAGCAGGGGTGTGAGCCAGTCCGCCAACGCGAGCACGAGCGCGATGTAGGCCACGGCCGTCAGCGTGCAGGTGACGGCCAGATACCGGTAGTCGCGCGCGCCGATGAGAATGCCGTCGAGCGCCATCATCCACCCCTGCAGCGGGAAGAACACGCCCATGGTGACCATGCCGGCCGCCACCAGCAGTTGGATGGCGGGGCTGGGGGAGAAGAGGCGCCCGGCGAACAGCCCTACGAATGCGAAGCCGAGGCCGATCGCCACGCCGGTGACCAGCCCCGCGCGCCCGGTCGCCCTCGTGAGCCGGCGGGCCTGCGCCACGGCGCCTGCACCCAATGCCGTACCGACCAGCGTCTGGCCGGCTATGCCCACCGAATCCAGCATGTTCATGGCGAAGTTCCACGAGGAGTTGACGGCCTGAAAGCCCGCCAGCACGTCCGTGCCCATGCGCGCCGCGCTCGCCACCGTGACCACCATGGCAGCGCGGATGGCCAGTGTGCGGATGAACAGCGGCAGGCCGTCGCTCCCCGCCTGTGCAATGCCGGACAGCCGTGGCGCAAGGCTCGCCCCGTCCGCGCGGGCCCACAGGACAGCCGGTACGGCGAGGAACAGACCCATGTACCACTGTGCGATCAGCGTGGCGGCGCCAGAGCCGGCGATGCCCCAGCGGAACACGAGCACGAACAGCACCTCGAGCAGCGTGTTGAGCACCGCGCCGCTCACCGCCGCGATGAGCGTGATGCGCACCTTCTGCACGCCGCGGAAGATGCCGTTGGCCGCGTAGACGAGCAGCATGCCGGGCGCACCGAGCACGATCGCGCGGGTGTAGGCGACGGCCTGAACGAGCACGTCGCCCTGTCCGCCGAGCGCGCGGCACAGGGGCTCGGCCGCCGCGAACAGTGCGATGCCGAGTGCGATGCCGATGCCGAGCGCCAGCCACAGACCGTCCACGCCGGCCTGCATGCCTTCGCGCCGCCGGCCCGCCCCCAGCAGGTGCGCCACCTGGGCGGTGGTGGAGTAGGCGAGGAAGACGCACAGCCCCACGGCGGTGAGGATGATGGTGGAGCCGATGGACAGGCCCGCCAGCGCCGAGTCGGAGATATGGCCGACGATGGCCGTGTCGATGAGGATGAAGGTCGGTTCGGCGATGAGCTGGCCGAACGTGGGCAGGGCGAGGGCGAGGATGCGCCGCCCGTCGCCGTTCATTGCGGTGCGGCCTTCGGGGGTGCGCGCGCCGCCGGCGTTCGCCATGGGTGCCATGGGGGCGCCCGTTCCGGCTTGGCGTGGCGTTCCGTTGCGTTCCTGCGTCTGTTGCGTGCTCACGGCCGTTACTGTAGCAACTGCGGCGGGCCGGTGGGACGGGTCGGGCGTTCGTTGTCCACGTGGCTCCGCGGTGGACTGCGTAGCTTTTGCGTTTATGACGTTCCCGTAGCACGTTGTTTACCTAATGGCAAATTTCCGTTGCGCCTGCGTTCTCGATATCCCCAGCTTGTACACTAGATTATCCCCACAATGTGGATAACGCGCGGTGATATCCACCGAGATATCCCCGAAGTGTGGATAACTCATTTTTTCATCCACAGACGCTGCATCGCGTGTCGCGCGGGATCTTGCGGGCGAATCGCACACGGCATATGTGAGTTTCTGCGCTCCGGCGGCCCCAGAACATGCCCGATACGCCCTGCTTCTATACTCATGGGTATGGCAGATGGAACTTCTTGGAACGCCGGTCGCTCGGACGGCGCCCAGGGCGGCGTGGTCTTCGACCGCATCCCCCCGCATGACGACGACGCGGAAATGGCCGTGCTCGGCGGCATGCTCATGAGCAAGGACGCGATCGGCGAGGTCTCGCAGATGATCGACGTCTCCGACTTCTACCAGCCCAAGCATCAGACCATCTACGAGGCGATCATCGACCTGTTCTCCCAGAGCCAGCCGGTGGACGCGGTGCTCGTGGCCAACGCGCTGCTCAAGAGCGGCGACCTCGACAAGGTGGGCGGCGCCGACTACCTGCACAGCCTCATCAACGCCGTGCCCACCGCCGCGAACGCCACGTACTACGCGGAAATCGTGCACCAGCGGGCCATCCTGCGCAACGTGATCGCCGCCGGCACCAAGATCGCCCAGCTCGGCTACACCGCCGAAGGCTCGCAGGCGGAGGATGTGGTCAACCTCGCCCAGTCCGAGGTCTACGAGATGTCCGTGGGCAAGGTGCGTCAGGACTACACGGCCATCGGGCCGGTGGTCCACGACGCCCTCGACCAGCTTGACAAGCTGCAGAACGGTGAGGTGGAACGCGGCGTGCCCACCGGATTCCGCGACATCGACGACCTGACCCAGGGCCTGCAGCCCGGACAGATGATCGTCGTCGCCGGGCGTCCCGCCATGGGCAAGTCCACGCTCGGCATCGACTTCGCCCGCGCAGCCGCGCTGCACCACGGCATGACGGCCATCGTGTTCAGCCTCGAGATGAGCAAGGTGGAACTCGCCCAGCGCATCATCTCCGCCGAAACGAACATCCCCCTCGCGGCACTGCGCCGCGCGGACGACATCACCCCCGAACGCTGGAACACGCTCAACCAGTTCTGGGGCAAGCTCAACGACGCCCCGCTGTTCATCGACGACAGCCCCAACATGAGCCTCATGGAGATCCGCGCCAAATGCCGCCGGCTCAAGCAGACCAACGACCTGAAGCTCGTGGTGATCGACTACCTGCAGCTCATGAGCTCCGGCAAGCAGGTGGAATCCCGCCAGCAGGAGGTCTCCGAGTTCTCCCGCGCGCTGAAGCTCCTCGCCAAGGAGCTCGAAGTGCCGGTCGTGGCCCTCTCCCAGCTCAACCGAGGCCCCGAGATGCGCAACGACAAGAAGCCGCAGCTGTCCGACCTGCGCGAATCCGGCTCTATCGAGCAGGACGCCGACGTGGTGTTCCTGGTCCACCGCCCCGACTTCTACGACAAGGAGGACCGCCCCGGCGAGGCCGACATCATCATGGCCAAGCACCGCAACGGCCCGACCGAAACCTTCCATCTGGCGTTCCTGGGCGCCACGTCGAAGTTCAAGGACATGCCCCAGGACTACAACGCGAATCAGGGGGTGTGACATGGGAAAGAACACGGTGACAGTGCCCCGCAGGCCGTGGTACTCGTTCGCCACGCCGACCGTCGGACGCATCGTGCGCTCGCTGGCCCGGCTGACCCGTCACGGCGGCTCGGCGCTGCCCGGCAAGGTGGTGGAGGACATCGACCCCGGGTTCCTGGCGCGCACGCTTGCGCAGCTGCCCTACGGGGTGGTGCTCGTCTCCGGCACCAACGGCAAGACCACCACCACGCGCATGGTGGCCTCCATCCTGACCGAACTGGGCTTCAGGGTGTTCACCAACCCGACCGGATCGAACTTCACGCGCGGCGTGGTCTCCGCCTTGCTTACGGCGACCACGGCCGGCGGGCGCCTCGACGCGGACATCGCCGTGCTGGAGCTCGACGAGGCGTACGCCGTGCACTTCGTGCGTCAGGTGCGCCCGCGTTACGCCCTGCTGCTCAACGTGATGCGCGACCAGCTCGACCGGTTCGGCGAGATCGATAACACCGCCCGTCTGCTTGGCCACGTGGCCGCGGCGACGACCGGCACGGTGGTGCTCAACCGCGAGGATCCGCGCATCCGTGCGCTCGCTGCGCTGGCGCCCAAGGGCACGGCGGTGCGCTACTTCGGCCTGTCGGACGAACTCAAGCCCCGCTTCCCGTCCGACGACGACATGGCCACCACCGTTGCCACGGAGGGCGTTTCGACCGTGGGTGCGTCGGTCGTGGGTGCGCCGGCTGCGGGTGCAACGGCGGATGGCGGGCCGCAGATCATGCCCGCCGCGTGTGCCGGAACCGCGCCGGACGTAACCCTCACCCGCGTGGGCGACCACGAGGCGACGTTCCTCATGGACGGCACCGAACACACCACCGTGGTCAGGCTCGAAGGCGTGTACAACCTGTACAACGCGGCGGCTGCGCTCGCCGTGGTTCGCGCCGTGCTCGCCGGCTCGTCCCGCAGACCGAGCACCGACGAACTGCTCGCCGCGGTCAGCCACGTCACCCCCGCATTCGGCCGAGGCGAGGTGATTGACGTGAACGGCAGCCCCGTCGAACTGCTGCTCGTCAAGAACCCGATGGGCTTTCGCCTCTCGCTCGCCAGCTTCCCGCCCGCCGGTGCGGACACCATGATCGTCATCAACGACGAATACGCCGACGGCCGGGACATGAGCTGGCTGTGGGACGTGGACTTCACCAGCCTGCGCGTAACCGGCGTGGCGGCGGTGTCCGGCGTGCGCGCCTGGGACATGGCCCTGCGCCTCGGCTACGACCGGGTGCCGGTGGCCCACACGGATACGGACGTCGATGCCGCGCTGCATGCGTTCGTCGCTGCGAACCCCGGAGTGCCGAAGCACATCTACTGCACGTACACCGCCATGCTCCACGTGCGCGCCTCGCTCGCGAAGATCGCCCACGTGGCGGACGCCGGCGTGGGCCGCTGAGCGCCGGAACCCCACAGGGCAACAGGAAGGAGACGGAAGATGCCCGATACCCTCTCAATCGACGTGGTGTCCCTGTACCCACGGGACATGAACATCTACGGCGACTCCGGCAATGTGCTCACCGTGCGTCGCCGGCTCGAACTGTACGGCTACGAGCCGCGCATCCACGCCTACGATCAGGGCGACGACTGGCCGGAACACGTCGACCTGATCCTCGGAGGCGGCGGACAGGACACCGGCCAGCGCAAGATCATCGACGACCTGTTCCGCCGTGCGGACCTGCTGCGGTCCTTGGCGGCGGACGGCGTGCCCATGCTCATGATCTGCGGCATGTACCAGCTGTTCGGCGAGTACTTCGAAACCGTGGACGGCGACCGGCTGGACGGCATCGGCGTGATCGGTGCGTACACTGTCGGGCAGAACGTGCGCATGATTGGCAACCTGACGGAGCATTCGGACGAGTTCGGCGACGTGATCGGCTACGAGAACCACTCCGGCCAGACCTTCCTGCGCGAGGGCGTGCAGCCGCTCGGCCGCGTGGACCGGGACGGCTGCGGCAACAACGGCGAGGACCACACCGAAGGCGCGCGCGTGAACCATGTGATCGGCACCTACATGCACGGCTCCCTGCTGCCCAAGAACCCCGCCGTCTCCGACTTCCTGATCCGCACGGCCGTGGAACGCCGCTACGGCACGTTCCGGGACCTCGGCGACGAGGCGGAACGTGCCGAACTCGCCCGTCTGAACGAGATCGCCTCCCGCGCCCGTGCCGTGGCCTCCGCCCGCCCGCGCTGAGGCGAGGTGCACTCTCGCAAATTTGTGATGTTGCGCATGCTGCGCGGTGAAAAGGCGCTCCAGGATGCGCAATCTCACAAATTTGCGATTTTGCGGGTCTTGGGTACACCCGCGAGATCGAGCTTGCGGCGCACGAGTTCGGGATGCCGGATGAGTTGATTGAACGTCCACCGCACGAAGATGGCCCTTCCATCCAAGGCGAGGTTGCTTTCCCGATCCTTTTCCTCGATGACGACGGACTCGATGTCCCTGCCGCCGGTCATGGCGGGATCCACGTATTTGCCGCGTCCGTCCAGTTCACCGATGATCGGCCGTCCGTCGGCTCGGAACCAGAGGAAATCCACACGGCGTCGCTGCCCGGTAACCGGATCCGTCCACCACACCTGCTGCTGCGGCGGCTCGTAGCCCCATTGAATGAGATAGCCCAGCGAAATGGCTTCGCCGCCGTTCTCGCTCAGGCCATTGGCGTGCCGGGTGGCGATCAGCGCCGATCGGATGCCCTTGCAGCCGCGTTTTCCCGCCAGATAGGATTCGAACCGTGCCTTGACGGTTCTGCCAAGTCTCAGGGCTGCCTCGAGAATGGCTAGGGCATCGGGCAGCGGCAGACATCGGGCGCAATCGAACATGGTCCGGTGAATGGAGGTTACCGGCAACCCGTCAACGATGACTTTCTGCGTCTCGTCCTTGTGCATCGCATGGAACGCATAGTGACCCCGGTCGGCTGAGGCATGCGTGAAATCCTTGGCCCAGTGCACCTTGCGGTTGAGGAAGGTGCTTTCCGTCAGTCCCCATACCGTCGCCGCACTGACACCGGCCAGCACCCAGTCGGGATGGGCGGCGCATTCCGCGCGCAGCACGTGCATGATCCGTTCCCTGTTGCCCAGCGAGCCCCAGTGCGAGGGACGCACGTAGAGTCCGGGCATGATGCGCAGCAGCTCACCGGCGCGGTGGCGTTGTGCCAGAGCACGCTGCAGGTTGCGATCCGAGGTGCGCAAGCATCGGCGTTCGCGTTCGGCGTCATTCAGCGCCTGTTCCAGTTTCGGGTTGCGTCTCATGCCAGTACGCTACGTCCACGCAGTCCTTGCCCGCATGCCGGTCTGGCCCCTGTGCGCGAACGTGCCCCCCGGTTGTGGTGCTACGGCGTGTCGCACGATGACTTATGCACATGTGCACAGTCGCAAATTTGTGATGTTGCGCATGCTGCGCGGTGAAAAGGCGCTCCAGAATGCGCAATCTCACAAATTTGCGGGTAATGTGGGAAGTGTCCATCCAACACAAGGAGGCGTATCATGGCTGCATTTGATTTGGGCGAAGGCCTGCGCAAGGTGTTTCTGGCCGGCGTCGGCGCTCTGGCCACCACGTACGAGAAGGGCAGCGAGATCGTGGACGATCTCGTCAAGAAGGGCGAACTGACCGTCGAACAGGGCAAGGCGCTCAACACCGAGCTCAAGCATTCCATCAAGGAAGCGGCCGACAAGGCTGCTGCAACGCCGGTCACCGAACAGCCGGCCGCCGCTGAGCAGTCGGCCTCGGATGCCGCCGACGCCGAGCCTGATACCGACGAGGACCAGCCCAAGGCGTGAGCTTACCCCACGAATCCACGGACCCAGCGACCCCCGCCGAACCGTCGCAGCCGCAGCAGCATCAGCCGCCTGCGGACACGACCGGCGGGGCTTTGCCGTACCCGAAAGCGGATGGCGACGGAGATGTCCGCATGCCGGACGACC
This sequence comes from Bifidobacterium sp. LH_389, assembly GCF_056357235.1. Classification (NCBI taxonomy): domain Bacteria; kingdom Bacillati; phylum Actinomycetota; class Actinomycetes; order Bifidobacteriales; family Bifidobacteriaceae; genus Bifidobacterium; species Bifidobacterium sp. LH_389. The sequence goes on along the minus strand of NZ_JBKEVR010000007.1, from coordinate 47,787 downwards.
CGCTGCGCGACGCTCGCGGTCGCCACGCCGGCGATGATGCGGCCGATGACGACCTCGTCCGCGAATACGATCCGCGCTCGCCGCAGACCCTGGAATTCTTCGGCGGCCGGCGCAACGACTTCTCCTCGCGCTACCACCTGACCCGCCGTGGCCGGCTCAAGCGCATCCGCCAGATCTGGAAGATCTGCTCCCGGTTCGATGTGTTCCACGGGCTCACCCCCGTCAAGATGCGTCTCATGTTCGAGGCGCTCGGCCCCACGTTCGTCAAGGTGGGGCAGATTCTGTCCATGCGCTCCGAAATGCTGCCGCAGTCGTTCTGCGACGAGCTGTCCAAGCTGCGCGCGGACGCCGATCCGATGCCCTATGCCACCGTGCTCTCCACGCTCGAACACGAATACGGCCGGCCCGTCGGGGAGGTCTTCTCCCACATCGATCCCACGCCGCTCGGCTCCGCGTCGCTCGCGCAGGTGCATCGCGCCACGCTCGTCACCGGCGAGGACGTGGCCGTCAAGGTGCAGCGCCCCGGCGTGCGCGAGATCATGGCTCAGGACGTGGACATCATGCGTTCGGCCGCCAAATACGCCACCCGGTTCATGCACGCCGCCCAGGTGGTGGACCTGCAGGGCGTGGTCGAGGAACTCTGGGAGACCTTCGAGGCGGAGACCGACTTCCTGGTGGAGGCCCGCAACCTGAGGGACTTCAAGGAATTCTGCCGCCCGTACCGTTACATGGACTGCCCGAAGCCCTACATGCGCCTGTGCACGCAGCATGTGGTGGTAATGGAATACGTGCACGGCATCTCCGTCTCGCACCCGCGTCAGCTCATCGCCGCCGGGTACGACCTCAAGGAGATCGGCACCAAGCTCGTGGACAACTACGCCACGCAGATCCTTGACGACGGCTTCTTCCATGCCGACCCGCACCCCGGCAACATCATGGTGTCCGGCGGCAAGATCGTGCTCATCGATCTGGGCATGACCGGCCGGCTCAACGCCAAGACCCGTTCCGCGCTTCAGGAGATGATCTTCGCCGTCGCCAAGCAGGATTCCCCCGCGCTCGCGGACGGCCTGCTGCGCTTCGCGGGCGGCGAGGCCGACTCGGAGGACTATCCGGCCCTGTTGGCGGATCTGGACGTGATCGTCAAGGAATTCGGCACCATCGACCTCAAGGACCTGGACATCGCCCTGTTCCTCAACTCGCTCACCCAGCTCGCCGCACGCCACCACATCGAGGTGCCGAGCTCAGTGACCACGGTGGGCCGCGCGCTCGTCACGCTCGAAGGCCTGCTCGACGAGTTCATTCCGGATGTCAACATGATCGAGATCATCTCCGCGCACATCGCCGCCTCCAAATCCAAGCGGGACATGGCCAGGGACGAGGCCCGGACGCTGGGCGTGGAGGGCGTGAAGGCGCTGCACGGGCTGCTTGCGGCCATGGGGGAGGCCAAGGTGGCCACACGCATGCTCACCCGCGGTCAGCTGCGCGTCAACGCCGAGCTCGTGGGCGGCGACGAACCCATGCGTCTGCTGAGCGACATGGTCAACCGCGTCACCATGGCGCTCATCGTGGTCGGCCTGTTTGTCGGCTCGTCGATCGTGTACTACGCGGGCATCAAGCCCGTGGTGTTCGGCATCCCGATCGTGGGCTTCATGGGCTACGTGGTCGCCTTCGTGCTGTCTGCGTGGATCGTGTTCGACATCTACTTCAAGGGCCGCAAGGCCAAGCGGCGGTAAACCCAAGCGACGGTAAGGCTCAGGCAACGCGCTATAAGAAATTGCGATAGCCTCTCAGGGCGAAATTCACGCGATCGTGACATGCGGGCCGCATTCCTTCGCTATGGTGAAGTCACAACGGTCGACCGACGGGGGATGCGGGTATGCCGCAGCCACCCGGGGCAGACCCGTCAAGAGAGGAATGATCATGACCACAATCAAGACTTCGCTGCTGCGCAAGGCCGCAGCGCTCGCCGTCACCGCCGGCCTGCTGTTCGCTGCCGGCTGCGGCGAGGCGCCCACCGCCGCCAACTCGGCGTCCGGCTCGGCGAACGGCTCCGCGTCGAGCTCGTCCGCCTCAAGCACCGATCTCAACGTGTCCGACTACGACGCGATCATCAACGCGGGCGCCGTCGCGGACGATGCCACCGTCGAGGCCAACGCCTGGGCCAAGGCCGTCAAGCAGGCCGGCGTGCTCAAGGTGGGCGGCACCAAGACGTCCCAGCTGTTCTCGCTGCAGTCCACCACCGACAACAAGGTGCGCGGCTTCGATGCCGGCCTGAGCCAGCTGCTCGCCCGCTACATCCTCGGCGACGCGAAGACCGAGCTGACCGTGGTGGATTCCTCCACCCGTGAGTCCGTGCTGCAGAACGGCACCGTGAACAGCGTGTTCGCCACCTACACCATCAACGACAAGCGCAAGGAGAAGATCTCCTTCGCCGGTCCGTACTACGTGTCCCAGCAGGCCATTCTGGTTGCCAAGAGCAACAACGACATCACCGGCGTCGATTCGCTCGCCGGCAAGAAGGTGGCCGTCCAGGGCGGTTCCACCGGTCCGCAGATCGTGGCCGAGGTGGCTCCGCAGGCTACCGTTCAGGAGTTCCAGACCGATGCCGAGGCCACCCAGGCCTTGCGTCAGGGCCGTGTGGACGCCTACGTGGTGGACCAGACCCTGCAGCTCGGCACCCTCGTCAAGTCCCCGAACGACTTCAAGATCGTGGGCGAGCCCTTCGGCAGCAAGGATCCGTACGGTATCGGCCTGCCCAAGGACTCCGACGCCGCCGCGTTCGTGAACGCGTGGCTCAAGAAGATCGAGGACGACGGCACCTGGGCCAAGCTGTGGAAGGTCACCATCGGCGACCGCACCGGTGTGACCACCGTACCCACCCCGCCGTCGATCGAGCAGTGAACCGAACCGTGACTGCGGTCCGGTGATCAACGTCTGGCTCCCCCGTGCCGCGTCCGGCGCTTGAGGGGAGCCTTTGGCCGTATATATGGCATGGAAAGCCGTGAAAGGAGGTGCACGCGATGATCCATGACTTCACCTATCTGGTGACCACCTATGGCCAGTCGTTCGTGGACGCGTATCTGGTGTCGCTGCGCATCGCCGCCATCGGGTTCGTAGGCGGATTTCTGGTGGCGTTGCTGCTCACCGTGGCCCGGGTGAGTCCCATCGCGCCCCTGCGCGCCGCCGTGACCGTGTACGTGGAGGTGTTCCGCAATATGCCGGTCCTCTGCCTGCTCGTGTTCATCGTGTACGCGCTGCCGGATCTGGGACTGGTGGTGGACTATGAGCCGAGCGCCATCCTCGCGCTGGTGCTTGTGGCGTCGTCGTTCGCCTGCGAGAACCTGCGCACCGGCATCAACACCATAGACGCCGGGCAGATTCAGGCCGCCCGTTCGCTGGGCCTGGGATTCACGCAGATCGTCACGTCGATCGTACTGCCGCAGGCGTTGCGCGCGGTGGTCCAGCCCATGGTCACGCTGTGCATCTCCGTGGTGATCAGCTCCTCCGTGGGCTCGTTGGTGCCCATCGCGCACAAGGAGCTCACCGGTCTGGTAGCGGAGATCAACAACAAGGAGGCGCTGGGCGTCACCACGTTCTTCGTGGCCGCGCTCATGTACGTGTTCACGGGCCTCCTCATCGCATTTCTGGGCCGCAGGCTCGAAAGGAGGCTTGCGATATGGCGATGACCCCCACCGAGGCCGCGCTGTTCGAGGCCACCGGCCCCCGCGCGCGCCGTCGCATCCTCATCGGCACCGTGCTGTCCGCGTTGGCGTTGGCCGCACTCGTGGCATGGATCGTCTACCGGTTCTACATCAAGGGGCAGCTGGACTCTCGGTATTGGTATTTCTTCGGCCAGCTCAACGTGTGGGAGTTCATCGGCATGGGTCTGGTGGGCACGTTGCGGGCGGCGCTCGGTGCCGGCGTGATCGCCGTGTTCGCCGGTCTCGTGCTCATGCTGGGCCGCATCTCGCGCTGGGCGCCCGTGCGTTGGGTGGCCACTGCGGTCATCGAGTTCTTCCGCGGCACGCCCACGCTGCTGTTCATCTACGCCATGTTCCTGGTGCCCGCGCAGATGGGATGGAAGATCAGCACCTACTGGATGGTGGTGATTCCCGTGTCCGCATATGCATCCGCCGTGCTGGCGGAGGTGTACCGCGCGGGCGTGGCCGCCGTGCCGGAGGGGCAGAAGGAGGCCGGCGTCTCGCTGGGGCTGAGCTACTGGCAGAACTTCCGGTATGTGATCATGCCCCAGATGTTCCGCATCGTCACGCCCACGCTGGTCACGCAGCTCGTGGTGGTGGTCAAGGACACGTCGTTCGGCTACGTGGTCACCTACCCGGAGCTCATGGTCAATGCGAAGGTGCTCATCGCCAACTTCTCCAGCCTCATCCCGGTGTACTTGGTGATTGCGGCCATTTACATTCTGGTGAATCTGGCCATTTCGCGGTTCGCCAACTGGCTGTCTCGCCGGCAGGATGCAAAGGTGCTCGACGTGGCCACCGTGGTGCCGCGCGGTGCGGACTCATAGACCGGTGCGGCTCGACCGGCTGGGTGTGTGCCACGGGGTGCTGTGCGACGGCGTGCGTTCCCGGTCCGTGGTCCTGCCGTTGGCGGGTGCGGCGACCGGGGTGCTAGGTTTGATGCTGTGATTGCGGTGGCTCGGGCCTCCGCACCAAGCCTTTGAGGGAGGCCGACATGGGATTGGGCAGGAAACTGCTGGCGGCGGGCGCTCTGGCCGCCGGTGCCGGTGTGCTGGCGGTGGCGCCGCGGCCGGGATTCGACAGGAACCGGCATGGCGTGCCGGGCATTGCGGACGTGCCGTACGCCCATCGTGGCCTGCATGACGCCGGCTCCGGGCTGGTGGCCGGCTACGAGCAGGAAAGCGGCGACTACGTGGCGTTGGCGCGCCGGATGGCCGTCAAGGCCGGCTATGGCAGCAACGATTTCGCAGGGCCGATCGCCCCGGAGAATTCGCTCGCCTCGTTCGCCGCGGCTTGCGAGGCCGGCTACGGCATAGAACTCGATCTGCAGCTCACCGCCGACGGTCAGGTGGTGGTGGTCCACGATGCCGATCTGGAGCGCGTGGCCGGAGACCCGCGGCGCGTGGCCGACCTGACCTACGAGGAGCTAACGGCCATTCCGCTGTTCCCCGCCCCCGCCAAGCCCGGTGATGCGGAGGCCAAGCCGCTCGACGCGGCCGCCGCAACCGTGCCGGACGGCTACTACCAGCACGTGCCGCTGTTCTCCGACGTGCTCAAGGTGGTGGCCGGGCGGGCGCCGCTGATCGTGGAATACAAGTTCGACGACTACGAGTGGTCCTCCCGTGACGACGAACTCATGGAGAAGGGCGCCGCGCTGCTGGACGCCTACGACGGGCCGTACGTCATCGAATCGTTCCACCCGGGCGCGGTGAACTGGTACCGGCAGAACCGTCCCGAGGTCAACCGCGGGCAGCTGGCGGACACTGCGGCCTTCGGCACGGACAGGAAGGCCGTGACCGAGTGGATGGCCGGCATGCTGGGCTTCGACTGGTTGAGCAGGCCCGATTTCATCGCCTACGACTGGCACGGCGGAGATGCCCCGCAGGTGCGTCTGGCGCGTGCGCTGGGTGCCGCGACGGTGTCCTGGACCGTGCGCTCGTCCGCCGAACTCGGGGAATCAGAGCCGTATTTCGACCGGTTCATTTTCGAAGCGTTCGTGCCGGCGAAGGCGTAACGGCGGGCGCTGCCGATAGCGGGCGTGGCTACTTGTGCATGATCGGTCCAACCTGCGGGCTCATATTCGCAGGTTGGACCGATCATGTGATTTTCGGCCCCGAAAACGGCCGTTTTTTCGCGCGATCGGTCCAATCTGCGTCAACGGTGGCATAGGTTGGACCGATCGGGGATGCTATATGTCGGTCGGGGGTGGCCGGGGTCGGGGCGGTGACCGGTGGCGGTCGTCGGCGTGTTGCAACGGGGAACGGGCGACGGGGCCCGGAACGCCGGTGCGAGGCCGATGCTCAGTGCGAGGCCGTTGCGGCCATGCCCCGTTATGTGCGCGGCGGCGGCCGTCGGTGTCGGCTGCGGCGGGTATTGATGGTCGTACAACGAATTCCGGCGTTGAGGGATAGCCAGGGGTTCCGAACAAGGCGATGACGCAGAAGGGGAGTACCATGCCTACGGCTATCCATGGCTCATACGAGCTTGCCCAAATACCATTCGATCAATCACCCCACGCGCCTACGGTTTCCGTGACGCCGGTTGAATCCGGTGCGGACCGGGCTCACGGCGCGGACGCAGCCGGTGGGGGCGGCGAGACCGGTGAAATGCCCGGTGCGGGCGGTATCCCTGGTGTTCTTCGCTCCCTGCTGCGCGCATGCGGCGATCCGCTGAAGGATCTGGCCCGGGCGTGCGCGCTGCGCATGGCGATCTTCGCCGCGGTGGCCGTCGTTTTGACGGCGGGCGTAGGCCTTGCCGATCAGGCGGATGCCGCAATGCTCACCGTGGACGGCGGATCCGTGGCATTGCCCGCCACATGGGACGCGGACATGCGCGCGATGGTGCCGGATGCGACCCTGCGCACGCTGATGGACCGCGAGGTGCGGCGTGAATTCGCCGGGCAGAACCTTGCTTCGCGCAGCAGCAAGGACGTGCTGGCGGCCGTGAAGGGCGACGGTGTGACCAGTGACATGGGCTGGCCCGCATGGGATCTGGGCAAGGCCTACCGGCAGAGCGGGCTCAAGCCCATCCGGCTGCTCAACGGCGTGCAGTACCTGAGCGGCGTGTACGAGATCAACGCGCGCGGACTCGGGCTGGAGGCGTTGGCGATGCCGGGGGTGCCGGTGGGGACGCAGATACCGAACTTAGTTGTAGCTGATAATGTTTTTCATATTTTCCCAACTTCGATGTATGAGAGGAATTTCCCCACTACTCGAGATGCTGCAATCAACCCCAATCAGGAGTACTACCACCACGCCGGCGTCACCTACGTGCGCTCCGGTGCGGACCGTCCGAAAACCGTCCGCGTGGAGGCCGGCGTCTATCAGCTTGCCGACGATGCCGCCGCAGTCAAGGCGCTCGAGGGCGACGGCACCGCGCCATTCCCACTGCGGCCCATTCTGAACCGCACCAAGTTCGGCACCGGCGATCGCAGCTTCAACCGCACCGTCGGTTCCTCGGTGTCCGAGCCGGACGATGCGGCATGGACGGTCACAGGCTTCGACGGCGACGCCAAGGAAGGCGCTATTATGACCATGGCCCAGTACACCTATGCGGTGCGCCACACCGATCGCAACGGCGCCATGGACGCGGTCTCGCTCACATACTTCTACGGTCTGGACGTGAACTTCCTCAGCACGGTCAAGCACACGGCATCCGTCACGGTGCTCGGCGACTTCTCCTTCCGCAAGACCAGCGCCTCCAATCCGCAGCAGGGCCTCGCAGGCGCCGAATACGTGCTGAGGACCGCGGACGGTCGGTACGTCAAGGGTTCGGACCATGCCGCCCTGTATGACGACTCCGGCATGCTCGCCACAACGGACCGGGCGGATGGCAAAGGGGTGCTCCGCCTGACGACGGGCAGCGACGGCACGTTCGTTGCGCGTGACCTGCCTGCCAGCGAAAAGGGCGTGCGGTACGAACTCGTGGAGGTCAAGGCTCCGGACGGCTACCGGCTGAGCGCGAATCCGGTACCCGTCACCGTGAAGGCCAACGCCGGCAAGGTGGACGCGAACGTCTCCGGCGGCGAAGGCGACCGAGCCGTCGTCACCAAGGACGCAGTCACCGCCGCGGCCGACCGATGGACTTCCGCGGCGACCAAACCGGTATCCAGCAAGGAAGATTTCGCCATCGACTACACGCGGTCCGGCGAAGCCATGACCCTGCACGCCAAGGACGGTTCCGCAGCGTCCACAGCCAGACGGGCGGCGGACTACGATGGCGCGGACGCGTTCATCCGCAATGGCGGCAATCCGGTGACCCTCGGGCTGGACGGCATCAACGAGGCATGGCGTCCGCTCGTCTCCAGCAGCAGCGTCACCGTGGGCGGCCGAACGGACGCGGCCACGGTGCACACGGGCGGACGGCTGGAGGCCATGGCCAAAGCGCAGCGTCAGATCAACGGCATCATCGAGGCGGGTGGCATGGCCAAGGCGGACGACTACTACGCCGTGCACACTACCGTCGTCTACCACGACGACGCCAGCCTGGCCTTCAACCGGTACGACGGCGACCACCACACGCAGGCAGACCCGGCGAACCCCATCGACGTGACCGTTCAGGCGCGCAAGCATTTCCTTTCGGATCAGGGCGAACTGCCGATCGAATCCGGTCGATTCGCCATGGTGCTGGAACCGCAGAACGGAGCGCCTGAGCCCGAAGGCGGCACCACATCCAAGGTCGATGCGGAAGGACGGGCCCAATGGCGTCTGCCGCGAATCACGTGGGACGTCTACCGGAAGGCGAAAGGCGGCGATGGCACGGCGGTCTTCCGCTACCGCGTGCGCGAGCTGCCCGGCAGCGAACCGAACATCGAATACGACCGGACGGTGCACACGCTGGAAGTTCGGGTGCACGAGCGAGAGGACGCATCGCAGCCCGGAACCACGTACGGTCTGACCGCGACGGTGCTCGTGAACGGCACAACGGCGGCATCCGGCACCAGCCTGCAGGGAGCCGTTACGGTCACGGCAGACGCCATCTCCTTCACCAACAGGGAGCATCCGGCCGAGGAACTGCCGCTCACCGGAGGCACAGGCATCCTCATACCCGTGACGGCCGGAGGCACACTGCTTCTGGCTGGCATCACCGCATTGATCATTACCGCAAGGAGGCCCGGAAAACACTGAACCATCCCGCGCAACGGCCGTCAGGGGGATTGCCACGAAGTCGTGGGACGGCCGGCTCGCGCAGCAACCATCCATACCCATACAGCCGGGCATCATGCCCGGGCAACGCCATACCAGTCGTGAGAAGGAGACCATCATGGCCACGCATACGCATACCACCACACGCAGAGGCGCCATCGTCGGCGTCATCACCGCGGCGATCGGACTCATGGTCGCGATCGGAGTCACGGCGCTCCCCGCCGGGGCCATCAGCCCAACAGACACCGGAACGGTCACGGTCAGCAACATCGAACCCGAGGCGACCGCCACCGCATACCGGATTCTGGACGTGCACTACGACCATGCCGTCGACCGCCCGGCAAACCCTCAATACACCTGGACGCCAAGTATCCGGGACTGGATGACCGAACACTACCCGCAGTACATCGGAGAACAGGGAACCGTCACCGACCGATACGCGGACCTGACGCCCGACCCGGTGGCGGACCCCGGGAACGCCACGGAGATCTCCACCTTCACCGACGCCGTATCCGGTGCGATCGCGACCGATAAGGTTACGCCTGCGGCCGCCATTACCGGCACCAACAGCAAACAGCCCGCACAGGACGGCAGCGTTTCCGCGCGATTTGACCTGCCCATGGGCGGATACGTGATTCACGCCACCGGCGGGGCGTACGTGTACCGGGCGGTGATGGCCAACGTGGCTCCCGCCTTCCATGACGCCGGATGGCACATCGACCCCGTGACCATTGCCTCGAAGCGAGCTCGCCCCGGCGTGGACAAGTCCGTGAACGAAACCGTCCCCGGGCATGTGACCGGCAAGGACGCGCACGGCACAGGCTCCGATTCCGTCGGCGTAGGAGAGCGCGTGACCTTCGACCTGCGCGCCGACGTACCGGTTTTTCCCGCCAAGGCCGTCAACAAACGGTTCGTGATCGCAGATGCGATGGACCCGGGGCTCGACCTCGACACCGGTTCGATCACCGTCAGCGGCGTGGCCGCCGACGCGAAGGAAACGACGCTCACGGCCGGCACGGACTATGCGCTCACCGTGGACGGCGCCAAGGACCTGGACGGCAACGAGGTCACCTTCCTCATCGATCTGAGCGGTTCGCGCCACGCCAAGGCAGCTGGCTACCGGCGCATTCACGTACGGTACTCCGCAACCGTGAATGCGAAGGCCGTCATCGGGCCGGAAGGCAACGGCAACGAGGTCGTGCTCCAGTACTCCTCCAACCCGTACGCCCAGAACGACCACCGCACTGAACGTGACGACGTGACCGTTTATACCTACGGCCTGCGCATCCTGAAAACCGGGTCTGGCAACCAGCCGCTCTCCGGAGCCGCATTCAGTCTGCTCGACGCCGACGGCAACGCTATGCCGGTGATCGCCGTGGACGAGGCACGCGGCAGGTACCGGTTGCCCGAAGCGGGCGAAACCGGGAATCCTGACGTGCCGTTGCGCGTGTCCACCGAAGACGCCAGCCTCGGACAGCTCGGCATAGCCGGGCTGGACCAGGGCAAGTACGCCTTGCGCGAGACCGAGGCTCCGGACGGATACGTGCTCAATACCGTGCCGATCTCCTTCACCATTACGGACACCGGCAAAACCGAGGACAGTCTAGGCGAATACACCGGCAACGTGATCGGACAGGAAACCGACGCACCCGGTTACGCATTCGGCAGCATCGCCAACTTCAAAGGCGGACTGCCCAGCACGGGCGGCATCGGCACTGTGGTACTCAGCGCGGTTGGCATCGTGCTCATCGCCGGCGGTCTCGTGCTGGTTGCACCGCACGTCGGACGGCGCAGAGCATAGCCCGAACCCAACGGCAGGGAGGCGATGATGGCGGCGCGACATGCGGCACGCAGGCGCAGCGTTCGGCCGAAACGCCATACCGGCGCCGTTGCCATCGCCGCGCTGCTCATCGTCACCGGTCTGGCCGTATGCCTGTACCCGATGGCGGCGAACCTGCTGGCGGAGCGCACACACGCTACGGCCATCACCGGGTACCGTGCTGCCGTCTCACAGCTGGACGACGTTGCGATGCGTCGCGAGCAGGACGCCGCCGACCGGTACAACCGGGCGTTCGCCGCCGGGGAAGTGCCTGCCGACAACATATATGAGGCAACGCTGGACCTCGGTGCCGACGGCGTAATGGGCTACGTGACCGTGCCGCGCATCGGCCTGCGACTGCCCATCTACCACGGTACCGGCGAAACCGCGCTCGCCAAGGGGGCCGGGCATCTGCGACGCTCGTCCCTCCCCGTGGGCGGTACGGACACGCACGCCATCCTGACCGGGCATCGAGGACTGCCGTCGGCCGAACTGTTCACCCGATTGGACGAGCTGGCCCCGGGCGATCGGTTCACGGTCACTGTGCTGCACCGCACGCTCACCTATCGGGTGATCCGGACGCGCGTCGTGCTGCCCCGGGAGGCTTCCGTGCTCGGCATCGAACATGGCCGTGATCTGGTGACGCTGGTGACCTGCACGCCGTACGGCATCAACACGCACCGGCTGCTGGTCACCGGGGAACGGGTCGCGGCAACACCCGGGGAAGACCTGCGACAGAACACTGCGGACGCCGGTTCCGGTCCGTGGCGGTTCGACGCATGGACAGTCGTGACGGGCGTCGGCGCGATTGCCGCGATCGGAATAGCGATCGGAACCACCATCACACGGACGATCACACGGAACAGCAGACGGCGTACGCATAGCCGCCATGGACACGGCAGGGACGGGGTTCGGCGAACCGGAACCGGACACGGAAGACGGTCCGCGAAACCTCGACTGCACCTATCGACAAGGAGAACACCATGACCACCGTATTCGACGAGGAACAGATGATGCTGTTGCGACGCATCCCGGCCGTCAAGCTGGTATCGCCCTCGCGCATCTACTACACCAATACGTTCCGCAACGAATTCCGCAGACGAGTGCGGGCCGGCGAATCACCGAACGCCATATTCGAGGCGGCAGGACTGGGACCGCAGATCATCGGCAAGAAGCGCATAGCCCGTTGCGCCGAACGCTGGCTGCAGGATGAAGCAGACCCGGACGACGGCGATGGGTGCGATGCCCATGGCATGGCTGCAGGACGGCCTGACCCGTCCCGGTGGCCACGAGGGAGGAAAGCCGAGGTCCGGCGGCATGTCGAGGCATGCGAAGCCGCATCGTCCACGGTGAAAGCCGTCGTGATGCCGGCGCCGGAGGGTACGGCAATGTCGGACGAGCCGGGCGGCGTGAGCGGGCCGAGCGGCATAAGCGGCGTGAGCAACGCTGACGGGCGAGATGCAACGGTCAGCGTGTTCTACAGCGAGGCGGACGACGAACCCGAAGACGCGGGCACGGCGGAGCCTGAAGACCCGGCGGCATTTGGGACGCAGAGTGAGTCCCACAGTGCGATCGGACACGCCGCGTATGCCCCGTACGCCACGACTGCCTCGTACGGGCACGCCACGGAATACGCGTACGCTTACGGATCCGGCGGCTCAAGCGGCAGCGGAGACCGTGCCGCGGGCGAGGATGCGGATGCCGCGGTAACGGTGCTGGCGGAACGGCGTCGGACGTTCACACCCACACCGGCGCCGTATACGTCGTACAGCGTATGCCACCGCTACTCGGTGGAAGCCGTACTGCTGCGGTGCCGGGCGCGCATCGACGAGCTGGAGCAACGCGTTGCGGAGCTGGAACGGCGACTCGGCTGAACGCTGCACCGGCACGAGTCCGGCGCGCATAACTCGGGTTCGTGCCGGTGCAGGCCGGTACGGTCAGTGCTTGCCGGCGTAGAGGTCCTTGTCGATCACGTCCGCAAACACGCGGTTGACGGCAGGGCGCACCACCTTGAGCGACGGGGTGAGGCAGCGGTTGGCTTGCGTGAACTGCTCGTCCAGCACCACGAACTTGCGCACCGACTCGGCGCGGGACACCGTGGCGTTGGCCTTGTCCACGTAGGTCTGAATCTCGGCGCGCACCTCGTCGTTCTGGGCGGCCTCGGCAATCGGCATGTCCGCGGGCAGACGCCGGGTGGGCAACCAGGCGGCAAGCCCCTCCGGGTCGAGCGTGACCAGTGCGCCCACGAACGGGCGGGCGTCACCCACCACCACGGCATGCTCCACGATCGGGCATTTACCGATCTCCTCCTCGAGCGGGATGGGGGACACGTTCTTGCCGCCGGCCGTGATGATGATGTCCTTCTTACGGCCGGTGATCGCAATGCGGCCTTCGTCGTCGATCGTGGCAAGGTCGCCGGTCCGCAGCCAGCCATCGGCCGTGAACGCCTCGGCCGTCTTGGCGGGCAGGTTGTGGTAGCCGCGGAACACATTCGGTCCCTTGACCTCCAGTTCGCCGTCCTCGGCCAGACGGACCGAGGAGCCGGGCGCGGGCTGGCCCACCGTGCCGATCACGTTGTCGCTTACGCGGGTGGCGGCGAACGGAGCGGCGGTTTCCGTCATGCCGTAGCCCTGAATCATCGGCAGGCCGATGCCGTTGAAGAAATGCGCCAGATCCTCGGACAGGGGCGCGCCGCCGCACGCCACGTAGCGGATCTTCGGGCCGAGGGCGCTGCGCACCGTGCGGTAGACCAGCGCCTCGTACATGGCGTGCTCGCTGATCTGCCGGGCGGTGGGCTTTTCGCCGGACTGCTCGGTGCGAGACCAGTCGCGTGCGGCCTCGGCAGCCTTGAGGAACAGGCGGCCCTTCACACCATTGCCGGCCTTGCGGGAGGCGGCGTTGTACACCTTCTCGAACACACGCGGCACGCCCAGCAGGTACGTCGGCTGGAAGGAGCGCAGATCCGGCAGCAGGGAGTGCGTGTCCGGCAGGTAGCCGACCACGCCGTCGTCGCTGCCGATGGACACGTACTGAATGAACCGGGCGAAGCAATGCGCCAACGGCAGGAACAGCAGCAGACGCGGGTGATCGTCCGCAACCATTTCATGCAGGCATTCGGTGGCGGCCCGCACGATGGACAGGAAGTTGCGATGCGTCAGCTCCGCGCCCTTCGGATCGCCGGTCGAACCGGACGTGTACACGATGGTCGCCAGGTCGTCCGCCCGCACCGCGGCGATGCGAGCGTCCAGCTCCTCGTCCGTGATCGACGCGCCCAATCCCTGCAGCGCGCCCATAGCGTTGTTGTCCAGCATGAGGATGCGGCGCAGCGACGGGCAGTCATCCATCACCGTGTACAGACGGTGGAAGCGCGTCTCGTTGTCCGCAATGGCGAGCTTCACATCCGAATCGATGAGGATGCGCTTGGCCTGCTGGGCGGAATCGGTGTCGTAGATCGGCACGCTCACCGCGCCGATCGCCGCCAGCGCGAAATCCAGCACGCCCCACTCCCAACGCGTGGGGGAGAAGATCGTCACCGCGTCGCCCTTGCCGATGCCGAACGCCATGAACCCCTTGGCGGCGGCACGCACCAGCTCCAGAAATTCGCCGCTCGTCACCGTGGCCCAGCTGCCCGGACCCGTCTTGCGGCTGGCGATCACCGTGTCCTCGCCGGTGCGCGCGATGCGCTCGGTGAGCAGAGAGAACAGCGACTCGTCATCGCGCACGACGATCGACTCGCCCGGAGTGGTGTATTCCTGCAACATGCCTGTCATCCTTCGATCCGTTGAGCCACGGTCCACGAGGCCATGGTCTACTTATCCAATCTCCCAGCGTAGGGGGAACCGGCGGGCGGCGGCATTGTGAAAACCTACAAAACACGCCCGGGGAATTTAGCCCACGCCGTGTTCGGAATCCTTGGCTTGCAGCCTCCGACAAGCCGAGGATTCACTGGACCGTGGCGGTGAGGAAATCTGCGAGGCGACGCGCTCCTGCGGCGTCAAGCGGATAGGAGCCCGTGACGCGACCGCCGTCAATGGCGAGTACGCTGTCCGCGGCCGCCAGCGCGAATTCGGGATCGTGCGTGACCACGACCACCGTGCGCCCGGCGGCGGCAAGACCTCGCAGCAAGTCCGCCACCTCGCGCATGTGCCGCATGTCAAGGCCGCTGGTCGGCTCGTCGAAGATGATGATCCTCCGGTCGGACGCCAACGCGGCTGCGATGGCGACCCGCTGCTTCTGCCCGCCGGACAGGGACAGCGGATGGCGGTCGGTCACCTCAGCAAGGTCCAGTCCGGCAAGAATCGTTCTGGCGCGGTCCTCGCGCTCGGATTCGGAGCCGGAGTCATCGGCGTCGGGCATGGCGAGCAGCACCTCGTCCAGCACCGATTCGGTGAACAGCTCGCAGTTCACGTCCTGCAATACGGTGAAGCATGCGCCGAGACGGGCCTTGCGGTCGAGCGGCTTCGCGGGAACGCCGCCATCCGGGGCATCCGGGGAGGGCGGCACCAGATCGCCCTTGCAGCGGCGGTCGAGGCCTTGCAGACAGCGCACGAACGTGGACTTGCCGGCCCCGTTGAAGCCGACGACCGCAGTCACCCGCCCGGCTGGCAGCAGGGCGTGGGGCACGTCCAGCGTGGGTTGCTTGGCGCGCCGATAGGTGTAGGAGAAACGATCGACGACGTAACTGGAGGATGCCGTGGCTGAGCCCGCCGGATCCGCAGCCGGCGCAACCGGGGCATCCGGTGCGGCCTGGGCGACCGCTGCGACCTCTGCCCCATGGGCGATCCCCTCGGCAATCTGCTCGGCGCGCACCGGGCGCAGGCCAAGGCTACGGCGTTCCCCGTCGGACAGATCATGCAGCTCGGCGCCCGTCATGTCCCGTTCGAGCCGGCCGTCGCGCAAATACCAGACGCGGTCGATGAGCCCGTCGAGCCAGTACAGCCGGTGCTCGGCAATCACCACGGTCTTGCCCTGCGACTTCCACAGGGCGATGATCGCGCGCAGGTCACCGATGGCCCGCGCGTCGAGATTGCTGCTCGGTTCGTCCAGCACCAGCACGTCCGGACCCGCCGTGGACACCGACGCGCACGCCACCTTCTGCTTCTGCCCGCCGGACAGATCGGTGATGGGCCGGCCCAACAGATCCTCCATATGGAAGTCGGCCGCCACGGAAGCAATGCGCTCGCGGATCCGATCGGGCGGCATCCGGAAGTTTTCGCAGGCGAATGCCAGCTCGCCGGTCACGTCCAACGTGAAGAACTGGCTCTTGGGATTCTGGAACACCGACCCCACATGCCGGGCGATGGCGGTCAACCCGCCCGGGGCGGTCGCGGTGTCCAGCCCCTCCACGGTCACGCGTCCGGTGAGCGTGCCGTCGAAGTAGTGCGGGGCGAGTCCGTTGATCAGGCGGGTGAGGGTGGTCTTGCCGCACCCCGAATCGCCGCACAGCAGTAGCGTCTGCCCGTCCGGGATCTCACCGCTCAATCCGTGGATGCCGGTGTGCGTGCCCCCGGCGTATTCGAAACTCACATCGTCGAAGCGGATCATGCCAGCACCCCGAATCCGCGGAGGACCAGCGCTGCGAAGCAGGCCGCGCACCCGGCGGCGATCAGGCAGTCGGCCCATCCGAAGCCGATGCGCGCAATGCTGGTGCGTGTGGGCGACGCGCCGAGCCCGCGCGTCAGGGCCGCCTGACTGAGCTCGTCCGCGATCTTCACCGAATTCGTGACCATCGGCACCACCCGGTATTCGAACATGTCCGCCGCCTTGCCGCCGCCCAGATGCACGCCGCGCATGCGCATCGCGTCGTTGATCTGCCGCGCCTCGCCCGTCACCGTGGGAAAGAACCGGAACATGACGGCCAACGGGATAGTCACGGCCTGCGGCACGCGGGCGCGCTGCAGCGCGGCGATGAGCTCTCCCGCCGTGGTGGTGAACAGCAGCCAATAGGAGGCCACCGCGCTGGGCAGCGTCTGCGTGGCCATGCCCAGCGACGCATAGATGAACCAGCCGAGGAATCCGCCCACGTGGGGAAGCAGCCACTCGGCCGCCGCATAGGCCACGGCCAGCCACGCCAGAAACACCAGCGCCGCCTTGGGACGGCCGCTCACGGCGAGCAGCGCGAACGACGCAACCGTCAGCGCGCTACGGATCACGGTGGCCGTGACGCTCGAACCGCCGAGCATGGTCAGGCAGAACGCGCCCACGGTGAGCGTGAACAGGATCTTGGTGCGCGGGTCAAGCCGCAGAATGCCGCGGTAGCCGGTGACGGAAAAATTCAAGATGGACCGTCTTGTGCAATCAGACCAGACCGGCGCGCTGGAAGTGCTTGCGCATGAGCAGCTTGGCGATCCACGCGCCAGCCAGGCCGCCCACCACGCCCATGAGGATGATCACCGGCAGCATCCACTCGGGGAACAGGTTGGCCATGTTCTGCGACCATTCGGCGCCCTTCTTGGCGGCCTGCGCGGCGAGATACTCGTTGCGGCCGATGTAGAACGGCAGGAACAGGCCCAGGTTCCACAGGTTGAACACGCCTGCGGACAGCACGTTGAGCGTGAGCTTGCGGTAGCCGCCTGCGCGGGCGATGAGATCTGCCGCCACACCGGAAACCACGGCGGTCACGATCGTGTACCAATTGCCGTGGATGACGCCCATGATGAGCGCCAGCAGGATGCCCACGATGGTGACTGCGCCGAAATGGCGGGACTTCATGAGTACGAGCATGTATGGCACGCCGCCGAGGATGCCGCACGCGAGCCCCATGAACAGCTGGCCTCCGGGAATGAGGTTTGCGATCATGGCGGCCACGCAGATGAGCACGAAGTACAGCACCGTGTACACGCCGATGTAGATGTAGTCGCGGGTGTTGAGCTTGCTGTCGGGGCGATCGTTGGACGCGGTGGTCATGGGTTGCGGCTCCTTCACGGTAGGAATCTGTCCGGTCGGCGGTGATGCGGAAAGGACATGCTGGAACCGCACCTTACGGCAATGGGAGGCAAAAGTCACTACTTGTTTTTGAGGAATTTTTGTGGTATGCGAGTCGCTCGGTCCCGGCGGGCGGCGCGGCGTGTTCGGAAGGGGGCGGTCGGGACTACGTAGCCTGAACGGCTGGCGGATAACTGCGTAGCGTGGGGCAGATTAGGGGACTTGCACGAAGCTATCTGCGTTCGTGGGGTGCCCGACGACCGGTATCGGCGGGGAATGAACCGTTGCGATCCTTGGAATTGCAAGGGCACATGCGCGTTTATACCGGCGGTGCGCCCGCGCAGGTACCCCACGAACGCAGATAGGTGTCCGCGGGAGCGGAAATATACCCCCGGAAGTGAGATAGCCTCGTACAGGAGACCGATAAATACACCGAAGCGTCGAAACGCCGTAAAACTCGTTCCCGTGTCCTCCGCGCGTCGCATCGGAGAAGACAGCTCCCGGACGGAGTTGCATCGCCTCTCGAAGCGAACGGCTGCCCCGGCGAAACATTGCATTAGGGTGCGGTGCGGCATTGGAGCGTCTCGGCGAATGCCGCGACGGAATCCCAGCGGCACCCGTCTGCCATGACCGGACCGTGGCCCGACTATAATCGCACGCAGAACCGCGCACTGCGCGAACCGGGAACCAAAGGGGACCACCATGAACGATCGTCTGTCAGATGCGCTGGCGAACATTCCGCCGAATGCGCCCGCCCGTACGCTGGGCTTGCTGCTTTCCGGCGTGACCGGCGGAACCCCGATGCGCATCGTGGCCGAGGATGCCCTGCCCCGCACGTTTTCCCGACCGCAGTCCGTCCCCGCCGACTGGCGGGACAGGGCAGACGCCCGTTCGCGCGCATACGGGGCGAACGACGAGGACATCGCCGCCGCGAATGCCTTCGAGAAGGAGCTCGACGAGCACGACGCGTGGGGCCTGTGCTTCTTCGGCTGGTCCAACGCCGCGGGATATGGGTACACCGACGACCACGACTCCCGCGTGACGGCCGTGGACGGGTGGAATGCGTACGAGCATTTCAACGCGCTGCCCTTCGGCGCGCAGACCGTGCTCGCCGTGCGCGCGCTCATGGGAGACGCGGACGCCGACCGCGTGTCCGCATGGTGCTTCATGAAGCATGAGCGCCACATCACGTGGGACGTCGACTACCGCTGAACGATTGGCGTGGTGCGGCGCTGCGCGGTGCATCGCACGCGGCGCATGGAACCGCGAAGGACCACGAGGAGAGGAATAACCGTAATGAGCGAATTGGACAAGGCGGCGGCCCCGGTGCCGATGATCGAACTGTCGGACGGCAACCGCATCCCGCAGGTGGGATTGGGCGTGCTGCGCATCGATGATGACGGCGTGACGCCGGTCGTCGAATCGGCGCTCGCGGCTGGCTACCGCCACATCGACGGCGCGGCCGGCTACAACAACGAGGGCGGCGTAGGCCGTGCACTCGAAGCCGCCGGGTTCACGCAGGGTGAGGCGCGCAGGAGCCTGTGGATGACGACCAAGCTGCGCGACTCCGAACAGGGCTACGACTCCACGCTCAAGGCATTCGACCGCCAGCTGGGTCTGCTCAGGCTCGACTACGTGGACATGTACATGATCCACTGGCCCACCCCGTTCGACTGGCGCAGCGGCGTGAGCTGGAAGGCCATGGTGCGTCTGCGCGAAGAGGGGCGCATCCGCACGCTCGGCGTGTGCAACTTCCTGCCCAAGCATCTGGAACGGCTGCACGAGGAAACCGGCGAATGGCCGGCCGTGGACCAGCTGGAGATCCACCCCACTTGGCAGCAGCGCGAAACGGTCGCCTACTGCAAGGAGCATGGCATTGCCGTGGAAGCCTACTCGCCCATGGCGCGCGGCAAGGATCTCGCGGCCGGGGACGGGACGGTCGAACGCATCGCGGCAGCCCACGGCGTGAGCCCCGCGCAGGCGATCCTGCGCTGGCACATCGAGAACGGGACGATCGTCATCCCCAAGTCCGTGCACGCCGGCCGCCAGAAGGAGAACATCGACCTGTTCGGCTTTGCGCTCACCACCGAGGAGCATGCGGCGATCGACGCGCTGGACGGCGACGGGCGCATGGGCCACGACCCGATGACCTTCTCCTACGCGTGACGGGACTCGTCTTCTGACATGGGACGGAGACGATACGGTCGCCGGTCCGGGTTCCGCGGGATTCGCTCCCGCGGCGTGCGCTACCGCCGTGCCCCGTGGGGGTCCTCGCCGCTTGAACGCGTGCTGATCCTCGTCGTGGCGGCGGTGATCGCGGGCGTGACGGTCGGCGTGCTGCTGCCGCGCATCAACCCCGGCATCGGCGAGATCACCGGCGAATACACGGCCACCGGAGATGCGGCCGCCACGCTGGACACGCTTGCCGTTGTGGACGATCCGAAACCGGCCTCGCGCTACGACAGGGATGCCTTTGGATTCCGCAAGACCGACGACGACGGCGACGGCTGCGACGTGCGTGAGGCGGTGCTCGCACGCGACATGACGGATGTGACCTACACCAAGCCGGGCGGCTGCAAGGTGAAGACCGGCGTGCTCAACGATCCGTATACCGGGAAGGTGATCGACTTCACGCGCGGCGTCAAGACCAGCACGGCCGTGCAGATCGACCATGTGGTGGCGCTCGAGAACGCGTGGCAGTCCGGCGCAAGCACGTGGGACACGGCCACGCGCTACCGGTTCGGCAACGACACGTACAACCTGCTCGCCGTGGACGGCCCGGCCAACGAGGACAAGGGCAACGCGTCCGCCGCCTACTGGCTGCCGAGCAACAAGGCGTACCAGTGCCCGTACGTGGCGCGGCAGATCGGCGTCAAGGCGAAGTACGGGCTGAGCGTGACGAGCGAGGAGAAACGCGCGATGAAGGGCGTACTGCACGGATGCCCCGGGCAGGGCGTGCCCGCGCGGTGACGCGCCGTTACACGCATGGCTCCCCGGTGCGGTACAACGGTTGCGGATCGGAAGGAAGCGAGCGGTATCGGCATGACGCATGACGAGAGCACGACGAAGAGGGACGCGGTGAGCGAGAACACGGTGAGCGAGCCGGGCGAACGGACGACTAACGGCGGCGTCGATAGGACCGCCGGAGGCATGGGCAACAACAACACGGAAACCGCGCAGTTCCCCCAGCTGGGCGTGGACGTGGGCGTGGAGGGCAGCGCCTCGGAGATCGAAGTGGAGCGACGTCACGCGCAGGAGGCCGACAAGGCCAGAAAGAGCAAAGGGCACGCGCTGGCCAGCATTCTGGGTCCGGCGTTCGTGGCGGCCGTGGCCTACGTGGATCCGGGCAACGTGGCGGCGAACATCACGTCCGGCGCGCGCTACGGGTTCCTGCTGGTGTGGGTGCTGGTGCTCGCCAACGCCATGAGCGTGCTCATCCAGTACCAGTCCGCCAAACTGGGCATCGTGACCGGCAAGTCGCTGCCGCAGATTCTGGGCGAGCGGATGAGCGACGCCGGGCGGTTCATGTTCTTCATGCAGGCGGAGGTGATCGCCATCTCCACCGATCTGGCGGAGGTGATCGGCGGGGCCATTGCGCTGAACCTGCTGTTCGACCTGCCGTTGTTCGTGGGCGGATGCGTGATCGGCGCGGTGTCCACGGTGATGCTGCTGTTCGAAGGCGGACGCACGCAGCGCGTGTTCGAGAAGATCGTCATCTCGCTGCTGCTCGTCATCACGTTCGGGTTCATAGCCGGGCTCGTGATCGACCCGCCGTCCGCCGGTGCCGTGCTGGGCGGGCTGACGCCCCGGTTCAGCGGCACGGACTCGGTGCTCATGGCCTCCTCCATGCTGGGTGCGACCGTGATGCCGCACGCCATCTACCTGCATTCCACGCTGGTCAACGACCATTACGCGGGCGGCCAGCAGAAGCCGAGCGTGCGCCAGCTGCTGCGCGGCTCCAAGATCGACGTGGTGTGGGCGCTGCTGCTCGCCGGCACGGTGAACCTCTCGCTGCTGCTCATCGCCGCGAACAGCCTGTACGGCATGCAGGGCACCGATTCCATCGAGGGTGCGCAGCGGGCGATCGTGACGGTGCTGGGGCCCACGATCGGCGTGATCTTCTCGATCGGGCTGCTGGCCTCCTCGCTGAGCTCCACGTCCGTGGGCACGTACGCCGGCTCGGAGATCATGCGCGGACTGCTGCATATCAAGGCGCCGATGTGGGCGTGCCGCGTGGTGACGCTGGTGCCGGCGCTCGTGGTGCTGTGGTTTGCGCCGAACCCGACCATGGCCCTGGTGGTGGGGCAGGTGATCCTGTCGATCGGCATCCCGTTCGCCATCATCCCGCTCATGCGCTACACGCATGACCGCAAGCTCATGGGGCAGTACGTGGACGGTGCCGTGAAGCATGTGATCTTCATTGCGGTAGCGGTGCTCATCATTGCGCTGAACGTGCTGCTGGTGTTCCTGACGCTCACCGGACGGGCGTGACCGCGGGCGCTGTGCGGCGCGGCGCGGCTCGTTCCGACTGCTCGCTGTGGGAACGGTGGCGATTCGCGACACGGGAGGGGCTGTTTGTGTCTCAAGTCGCATCCATAAGTGGGGAAGATGGTGGTGAGACACAGGGGAGTTGCTTGTGCCTCGGATCGCCGCCGTTGTTGGTTGTGATCGGGTGACGGGACGGGCGGACTACGGGCTGCGGGGTGTGTTTGAAGCCTGTGTGTTTGCGAGCGGCGTCGCCGGCGTTGGGTACGCCGGGAGGGGTGCGACACGCCGAGGGATGGCGAGTTGCGAGGGAGTGTTTGCGAGCGGTATTATCGAACCGGTTCGATACACAACGGTGTGACAATCATCAATAGATCGCAGCACTGGGGTCCGGCCCGAAGCCGCCGAGGCGGAGGGCGTCAAGACCGTACGCGTCATCGAACCGGTTCGACACAGGCGCGACACCGCCTGCCGGGCCACAACTCAACCAGCCAGACTTCCACATCAACCGCATACCCATCACCAACGAAGGAGATGCCATGAAGAACAAGGTGCAGCTCATCACCTACGCCGACCGTTTGGGCGACGGCACCCTCAAATCCATGACCGACATCCTGCGCACCCGCTTCGACGGCGTGTACGACGGCGTCCACATCCTGCCGTTCTTCACCCCGTTCGACGGCGCGGACGCCGGCTTCGACCCGATCGACCACACCAAGGTGGACTCCCGCCTCGGCTCCTGGGACGACGTGGCCGAGCTCAGCCGCACGCACGACATCATGGTCGACGCGATCGTGAACCACATGAGCTGGCAGTCCAAGCAGTTCCAGGACGTGCTGGCCCGCGGCGAGGAATCCGAATACTATCCGATGTTCCTCACCATGAGCTCCGTGTTCCCCGACGGCGCCACCGAGGAGGACCTCGCCGGCATCTACCGCCCGCGCCCGGGCCTGCCGTTCACGCACTACAAGTTCGCCGGCAAGACCCGTCTGGTGTGGGTGAGCTTCACCCCGCAGCAGGTGGACATCGACACCGATTCGGACAAGGGCTGGGAGTACCTCATGTCCATCTTCGACCAGATGGCCGCCAGCCACGTGAGCTACATCCGCCTCGACGCGGTGGGCTACGGCGCCAAGGAGGCCGGTACCAGCTGCTTCATGACGCCCAAGACCTTCAAGCTCATCTCCCGCCTGAGGGAGGAGGGCGTCAAGCGCGGGCTCGAAATCCTCATCGAGGTGCACTCGTACTACAAGAAGCAGGTGGAGATCGCCTCCAAGGTGGACCGCGTGTACGACTTCGCGCTGCCTCCGCTGCTGCTGCACTCCGTGTTCTCCGGGGACGTGAAGCCGCTCGCCGAGTGGACGCGCATCCGCCCGAACAACGCCGTCACCGTGCTGGACACGCACGACGGCATCGGCGTGATCGACATCGGCTCCGACCAGCTGGACCGCAGCCTCAAGGGCCTCATCCCCGACGAGGACGTGGACAACCTGGTCAAGACCATCCACGCCAACACCAACGGCGAGTCCCAGGCCGCCACCGGCGCCGCCGCCAGCAACCTGGACCTCTACCAGGTCAACTCCACGTACTATTCGGCCCTCGGCCGCAACGACCAGCACTATCTGGCCGCCCGTGCCGTGCAGTTCTTCCTGCCCGGCGTGCCGCAGGTCTACTACGTGGGTGCGCTCGCCGGCTCGAACGACATGGACCTGCTGCGCCGCACCAACAACGGCCGCGACATCAACCGCCACTACTACTCCACCGCGGAGGTGGACGAGAACCTGGCCCGTCCGGTGGTCAAGGCCCTGAATGCCCTGGCGAAGTTCCGCAACGAGCTGGATGCATTCGACGGCGAGTTCTCCTACGAGCTGACGGACGGAGACAAGGCGATCGTGCTGCGCTGGAAGAACGCCGCCACGGGCACCGCCGCCGAGCTCACGTTCGAGCCGTCCGCCGGCATGGGCACGGACAACGCCGCCCCGGTCGCATCCCTGACGTGGACCGACGCCGCCGGCGAGCACGAGACCCGCGACCTGCTGGCCGAACCGCCCGTCGTGGCCGCCTGAACCGGACCGCAGCAACGCACAAGGAGCACACCGATGAGTGAAGACAACGACAAGTTCGTCCGTCCGGGCATCGACGACCGTCCGGACCTCGACAAGGCACTGACCCCCGAACAGAAGGAGGCCGTGGAGCGTTTGGCCATGCAACCGGGCAACACCAAGAACATCGAGGGGAGCCTGACCGAAACGTCCGTGGCGGACGCGCAGGCCAACGCCGCGAACCTCGCCACCGCCGTCGCCAGCGTGGACGCCGCCGCGCCGGACCTCAACTCCGCGTTCAACGACATGCGCGACCCGATGGTCTCCGCGGACGGCCATCGCCCCACCAAGACGGAGATCATCCGCCTCGGCGTCGGCTTCACGCTGTCCGCCGTGGCCTGCGCCATCCCGTGGGTGGCGCTGAGCTCGCTGATCCTGCCCGAGCTGCTCGACCAGATCGACCCCTCCTCGCGCGATGCCATGATCGGCGCCCTGAACGCCGCCGGATCCGTGGTGGCCCTGCTCGCCAACGTGATCTTCGGCACGTTCTCCGACCTGACGCGCTCGCGCTTCGGCCGCCGCACCCCGTGGATCATCGCCGGCGGCGTGGTGACCGGCCTGTGCGCGCTGTTGCTCGGCGCCACGCACTCGCACGCCGTGATCATGGTGGCCTGGTGCGGCATGCAGCTCGGCTACAACGTGATGCTCGCCCCGTTCGTCGCCACCATGTCCGACCGCGTGCCGGACAAGGTCCGCGGTACGGTCTCCGGTTTCTACGGCGCCGGCATCGCGTGCGGCCAGACCCTCGGCTCCCTCGTGGGCGCGCAGGTGATCAAGGCCGCCGGCCTGTCCACCGGTTTCATCATGGCCGCGTGCATCTTCGGGTTCATCGGCCTGGTGACCGTGATCGTGTGGCCGCGCGAGAAGTCCAGCGTGGACCTGCCGCGCGAGCCGTTCAGCGCCAGGATGCTGCTCATGAGCTTCCGCCCGCCGCGCAACGCCCCGGACTTCTACTACGCGCTGTTCGGCCGCACCATGATGATGGCCGGCTACAACATGATCGTCATGTACCAGCTGTACATCGTCAAGTACTACACGCTCGCAGGCTCCGGACTCAAGGAGCAGGCGCTGGCCGACGAGGCCGCGAACATCATCGCCGTCATGGCCACCATCACGCTCGTGGTGTCGCTGGTCGCCGCGCTGATCGCCGGTCCGCTGACGGACCGGATCGGCATGCGCAAGGTGCCGGTCGCCATCGCCAGCTGCCTGTACGCAGTGGGCGTGCTCATGCCGTGGCTCATCCCGAACGCGTGGGGCATGTACCTGTTCGCCGCGATCGCCGGCTTCGGCTACGGCGTGTACAACGCGATCGATCAGGCGCTCAACGTGTCCGTCCTGCCGAACCCGGACGAGGCCGGCAAGGATCTGGGCATCCTGAATCTGGCGAACACGCTGTGCACGGTGCTCGGTTCGCTGCTTGGCTCCATCGTGGTGGTGATCTCCGGCCAGAACTACATGTGGATCTTCCCGGTCGCCATCGTGCTGGTGCTCGTGGCCGCGTTCCTGATCATGCGCATCAAGAACGTGAAGTAGCCTCGTAACCCTGTAACCCTTGTAACTTCCCTTCTCCCGCGAGGCCCCGGTGGCCGACCGTCCCGCATGCATGCGTTGCCGCGCTGCGTGCGACG
The DNA here is from genome assembly GCF_056357235.1 of Bifidobacterium sp. LH_389. Lineage (NCBI taxonomy): Bacteria > Bacillati > Actinomycetota > Actinomycetes > Bifidobacteriales > Bifidobacteriaceae > Bifidobacterium > Bifidobacterium sp. LH_389. The sequence continues at coordinate 21,984 of NZ_JBKEVR010000007.1, read as the reverse complement.
GTCGGTGCCGGGGCCTCGCCTCGTTTCCGGCAGCATGTGGGCCCGGGGACCGTTCGGCAGGTGTGCGACCGGCGAGAAAGCGTTTTGCATGACTGGCGACAGTGTGGGCACGCAGTGGGCACAGCGTGGGCACATTGTCACCACCGATCTGAAACGCTTTTGCCCTACGACAGGAGCTAGCGGAAAACAGGTCTGCGGTCCGGACGAACTGGAGGGGCCGTGGCAGCGGATTTGCCCAGTCCGGCCAATGATGGTCGGCGAGTGGTGTCGGAATCGGTTTCTAGGCTGGTGCGCGGAAGAGAAACACAGTGTTTATTCACCGCGAGATAGAGAGGAACCGCCATGAGTGAATCGAAGCAGCCGCAGCAGCCCGCCCCGCGCAAGTTCGTCATGCCCGGGGACGTGTACGTGCGCCCCGGCATCGACGACCGTCCGGACCCGGACAAGGTGCTGTCTGCCGCGGACAAGGCTGCCATCGCGCGCCTGAGCATCCGCCTGCCGCAGAACAAGGCGGAGGCGTCCGTCACGCAGTCCGGCTTGCAGTCCACCCGCATGGCCACCGAGGTGACGCCCGCCGTGGCCGCCGCCACCATCGACGCAGCCATGCCCGACCCGGATTCCGCGTATCTGGACATGCGCGACCCGGTCGTGGCCGCCGACGGTACGCGCCCCTCCAAGGGTGAGGTGCTGCGCCTCAAGCTTGGCTTCGTTGCCGGCGCACTCCTGTGCTCGGTGCCGTGGGCCGCCGCCACCGGCACGCTGCTGCCTGCATGGCTCGACCGCTTCGGCGGCGCCGCGTCCGCAGTGCCCGCATTGTGCCTGCTCAACGCGCTCGGAGCGATCATCGCCTTCTGCTCGCAGACCATGTTCGCCTCCACCTCCGACGGCACGCATTCCAAGTTCGGCCGTCGCACCCTGTGGATCGTGGCCGGCGGGCTGATCACCGGGCTGGCCATGTGGGCGGTCGCCTCGCTCGGCGGGGCCGCGATCCTGCCCCGGCTCGTGGTGATCCTGTGGTGCGTGACGCAGGCGTGCTACGGCATGCTGATCGGCCCGTTCGTCAGCGTGATGGCCGACCGCGTGCCGGACAAGTTCCGCCCGAGCGCGGACGCCTGGTACGGCACCGGGCTCGCCGTGGCGCAGATGCTCGGCGGCTTCGCGGGTGCGCTGTTCGTGGGCCGAATCCATCAGGGACTCACGTGGGGCGCCGCGTCCCTGGCGCTCGCCGGAATCGTGGCCGTGATCGTGTGGCCGCGCGAGAAGTCCAGTCTGGAGATGCGCCTGCCGAGCAACAGCATGGACGACGCGTTCGCATCGCTGAGCCTCAAGGGCAAGGTGCCGGGCTTCCGCCGCGTGTTCTGGTCCCGCCTGTTCCTCATGTCCGCTGTGGGAAGCGTGAGCGTAGTCGCGTTCTTCGTGGCCAAGTACGGCGTGTTCTCCGCGCCTTCCGCGGGGGATGCAGGCAACCTCGACGCCGCGATGCTGGTCGCCTGGATGGGCTTGGTGACGCTGGCCGTGTCCCTGCTGGCCGCGTGGGCGTCCGGGCCGATCGCCGACCGGTTCGGCGCATGGGGGCCGTCGCTCGCCGGCGTGGCATGCGTAGCCGTGGGCGCCCTGCTGCCGATCGCGCTGCCCGGTACTGCGCTGGGTCTGCTGCTGTTCGCCGGATTCGCCGGATTCGGTCTCGGCCTGTTCAACGCGGTGGGTCAGGAGCTCGTGGCCGCCGTACTGCCCGATCCGCGGGACGCCGGCCGCATGCTGGGCACGCTCAATCTGGCCGCCACGCTGAGCGTGGTGCTCGGTGCGCTCGTGGCTTGGGCGGTGTTGGACGCGACCGGATCGTACGCGTGGCTGTTCGCCGCGTCCGCCGTGCTCGCGGCCGTGTCCGCGGCGTTCACGGTCAGCGTACGCGGTGCGTTCGATCGGGCCTGATCGGGTCTGATCGGGCTGTGCGCTGCCGGCCCGGTGCCGTGTGTTAGTGATGGTCTGCTGCATAATGGGCGTATCCATTGATCGATTCGTCTGATCGGCTCGTCGCACAGCCATCGACAACGTTGTGAGAAAGGTTTCGACATGGGCGCATCCATCAGCGATCAGCTCACCTCCGAAGACGCGCAGTGGGCCGCCGTCACCGCCAGCAAACTGGAGGCCAAGTTCGCCGCGGAACGCGAACGGGTCGGCACGCGCATCCCGTACATCGCCGTGGACGGCCGCTATGAGGAAAACATGGCGGAAACATTCCCCGGCTGGTGGACGAACGGATTCTGGCCGGGCATTCTGTGGCAGATGTTCCACGCCACGGGCGACCCGAGCTACATGACGCCCGCCCGCACCATCGAGGAGACCACGCTGGACGGCGTGATCGCCGCCTACGAGAAGCTGGACCATGACGTGGGCTTCCTGTGGCTGCTGTCAGCCGTGGCCGACTGGCGGCTCACCCGCAACGAGGCCTCGCGCGTGCGCGGCCTGCACGTGGCCACGGTGCTGGCCGGTCGCTTCAACCCGATCGGCCGGTTCATCCGCGCATGGAACGAGCCCGGGCGTGAGGGATGGGCGATCGTGGATTCCATGATGAACATCCCGCTGCTGTTCTGGGCCACGGACGAGACCGGCGACCCGCGCTTCGCCGAGGTGGCGCGCCTGCATGCGGACACCATGCTGGCCAACGTGGTGCGTTCGGACGGCTCGTGCAACCACATCGTGTGCTTCGACCCTGCCACCGGCGAGTTCGAGGAGGCTCCGGCCGGGCAGGGCTACGAGGCCGGTTCCAGCTGGAGCCGCGGTCAGGCGTGGGGCGTGTTCGGCTTCGCGCGCGCCTACCGCCACACCGGAGACGAGCGCTACCTCGACGCGGCCAAGCGGATCGCGCACTACTTCTGCTCGCAGGTGGCGCTGACCGGCGGCATCGCGCTCGTGGACTTCCGCCAGCCGGCCGAGCCGAAGGTGTTCGACGCGATCGCCTCCTGCGTGGCCGCCGACGGGCTGATCGAGCTTGCCGAGCTGGTGCCGGACGCCGAGCGCGCGTTCTACCGCCAGTGGGCGATGGTGATCCTGAAGGCCGTGGCGGACAAGGCGTGCGACTTCGACCCGGAACGCGACGGCGTGGTGCAGCTGTGCTCCGACAAGTACCACGACGGCCGCATCCACGTGCCGATCATCTACGCCGACTACTTCCTGCTCGAAGCCGTGCTGCGTCTGCAGGGGCGTGCCGCCGACCTGTGGTGATGCGGCTGCAGTGAGGTTGGCGGCCGCGTGAGACTGGTGATCGCGCGCGAGGCTGGTGACCGCGTGAGGATTGAGCGGATTTCGGCGCGGTATGCGGGTGGCTGACCTTGGCGCGGGGCCTTCGTCGGACGTCCGTTTCGCATGATCGGTCCAAGCTGCGGGCCTTGAATCGCAGGTTGGACCGATCGCGCGAAAAAACGACCCTTTTTGGGGTCAGAAATCGCATGATCGGTCCAACCTGCGGCTGAGAGGGTGCAGGTTGGACCGATCATGCGATTGTGGCTGTGCGACTGCTATTGGATGGTAGCGTTCGGTGGCTGACGATTAGGGGAGGACGGCCGCGGCGGTATGGGGGCATCGCTGCCGGAACGGGGGAGTATGACCCGCGCCTGTGGATGGCGTGTCGCACAGCGGCAATGCGTAGGCAACGGAGTTCTATAGCGTTTCAGGCATTCTGCTTGGCCGCAATGCGATCGGCAATGCACGGCAACACAGACTTTCGGCACAGTGCGATCGTTTCTGATCATTTGCGCGCGCTTGTGTTCATGGCATATATTGTGGGTATTGACAGACGATTCCATGGTTGGTCTCGTAGGTCAATGCAAACGCATCGGCGACGATGCAGGGAAACAGGAAACACAAAGTAGTGGAATAGGGAGGGTACATGAGTACACAACCAGACTCCTTCCGTAAACGCAGCGGAGGCGGATTCGCCCGATCGCTGTCGAAGAAGGCAACCGTAGCAGTGGCCGCCATGGCCATGTTCGCGCCGTTCGTCGTCTCCGGCACCGCAGCCTACGCGGCTCCGGAGGATCCGATCGACGTCGTGGTCAACGGCGCTGACGTGGATGCCGCCAAGGACAAGCCCAACGGCCTGAGCTTCAAGGGTTTCGGCGTGCTGAGCGCCAACTCCACCAGCTCGCTGCTGATGGACTACAAGTCGCAGAACCCGGAAGCCTACTGGCAGATGATCAACGTGCTGTTCGGCGGGGACAACCCGATCATGAACACCGTCAAGGTCGAGATGGGCAACGACCAGAACACCTCCACCGGTCCTAACGCCGCCACCATGCGTTCCGCGGACGAGTACCCGAACGTGGCGCACGAGCCCGGCTTCCAGCTGGCCGCCGACGCCCTGAAGGTCAACCCGAACATCAAGGTGAGCATCCTGCGCTGGCGTTCCCCCGCCTGGGTGCGCAGCAACGACGACGTCTACCACTGGTACAAGAACACCATCCTGGCCGTCTACCGCCAGTACGGCTACATGGTCGACTCCGTCAACCCGCACATCAACGAGTCGAGTCCGAACCTCGAGTGGACCAAGGACTTCGCCAACCGCGTGAAGACCGACGAGACGGGCTTCATCGGCGCCGGAACGGTCAAGGACCTTGACGGCAAGAACGTGCCCGCGTGGAGCAGCGACACCGAAAAGGAGCTCTTCCACAAGATCCGCACCGTCATCTCCGACGAGGTGAGCACCGGCTCCTTCGGCGACGACATGCTCAAGGACGAAGCCCTGCGCAACGCGGTGGACATCGCCGGCTACCACTACAACACCGCCGATCAGGGCAACAACTTCAAGACCTTGGCCGACCAGTACGACAAGGAGATCTGGAACTCCGAGGCTCAGGCCACGTTCTCCGTAACCGCCGACCGCCCGAACAACACCATGAACCTCGGTTCCGGCGAGGGCAACGGTACCAACAACGGCCAGAACAACGGCACGTCCGGCACCGGCATCGGCGGCATCAACTCCGCCCTGGAAATGGCGAACACGTACGTGAAGGGCTTCAATAGCTCCCGCCGCACCAACTTCGTCTACCAGCCGGCCATCTCCGCGTTCTACGACGGCTTCCAGTACTCCTCCAAGGAAGTCATCACCATGCATGACCCGTGGAGCGGCGCCATCAACTGGGACGGCGCGCTCGCCGTGCTCGAGCAGGTCTCCCGCTTCGCGAAGACCGGCTACGACACCGCGAACAACAACGCGGACATCTGGCGCGGCATCCCGCAGGCGTCCCGCAGCGACATCACCGACGGCAACCCGCCGGGACGTGGCAGCTCGTGGAACTCCTCCCGCGGCGGCGCCACCAGCTACATGACGCTGGCCGCCCCGGACAAGTCCGACTTCTCCACGGTGATCGTCAACGACTCCCAGTACGTCAAGACGTACCGCATCAAGGCCCAGGACCTCAACCTCGGCGCCGACGCGACCATGGAGCTGTGGGAGACCCGCGCCGCGGACGCGGGCCAGGTCTACAACGCCAACTACGTCAAGCCGTTCGCCGAGCTCCAGCCCGGCGCCGACGGCTACTACGAGTTCCAGGTCAAGCCGTGGAGCATCGTGACCGCCACCACGCTGGACAACGCCGAGAAGGGCGCCGACGGTACCCTGACCGCGCGCGACGGCAAGGGCTCCCAGGTACCGACCAACAAGGAGTACGTGGAAGGCAACGACTACGCCGTGCTCGACACCGACGACTCCGGCGACAAGAACGGCGACACCTCCAACGGACTGCTGTACGCGGATGACTTCGAGTACACGAACAAGACCGTCGAATCCTACGATCCGAAGACCGGCAAGACGGTCACCGAGGACTACCTCAAGTCCCGCGGCGGCGACACCGGCGCGACCCCGCGCTACACCAACGACACCAACGGCGCCTTCGAGGTCGTCAAGACCGCCGACGGCAACCACGTGGTGCGTCAGCAGGTGGGTCCGGGCATGTACAACGGCCCGTGGAACGGCGGAGCCTGGAACGGCGGTGATCCGGTCACCACGATCGGCGACTACCGCTGGGCCAACTACAAGGTGTCCACGGATGTGCTGTTTGAGGCCGGCACCGGCAACGTGACGGTGGGCGCCCACCAGTGGGGCAACAGCTCCAACGGCAAGAACGATTCCGCGTCTCAGCTGCGCGTCAAGCCCGACGGCTCGTGGGACCTCATGCGCTTCGGTACGGTGCTCCAGTCGGGCAAGGCCGAGAACTTCAAGACCGGCGCGAACCAGTGGAACAACATCGCCGTCCAGATGCTGGGCAGCGTCACCACCGCGTACATCAATGGCGAGGAAGTGGCCACCTACACCGATCCCCAGCCGCAGCTCAACGGCCGCATCCAGCTCGGCTCCAGCTTCGACTTCGTTCAGTTCGACAACCTGAAGGTGGAGCGCATCGACGGCGCCACCCCGTACTACACGGATCTGCTCGACAACATGCACCAGCGCAGCTGGGAGGACAACGCCACGGCGCTGCTCGCCTACAACGAGAAGTGGCAGCACCTCAACGGCCAGGGCATGTACATCTACAAGCGTTCCGTCTCCAACTCCACCGCCAAGGGCGCGACCCTGACCTACACGTTCACCGGCACGGGCATTGACCTGCTCGGCGCGAACAACGGCAAGGCCAAGCTCAACGTGACCGTGGACGGCACGCAGATCGCCGCGAACGCCGCGACCATCGCCTCCGACAACGGCAAGCCGACCACGTACTCGCTGCGCGGTCTGGAGAACGGCAAGCACACGGTGACCTTCGAGACCGCCACCGACGACGCGATCGCCATCGACGCCGTGGGCGTGGTCAAGGCCACCGCCAACGACGCCGCGAAGGTGGATACCAAGGCGCTTTCCGAGGCGATCGCCTCCTACGCCGACCTCAATGCGGACGATTGGAACCCGGACACGTGGGCCGTGTTCCAGGCCAGCCTTGCCGTCGCCAAGGATGCCGTGGCTGACCCCGCCGCGTACGGTCTGGACGCCGAAGGCGCCGCTGCGCTGCTCGCCCGTCTGACCGACGCTCGCAAGAACCTAGTGGACAAGTACATCAGCCCCGAGATCAAGCAGATCGGCCTGACCGCCGCCGTGGCCAAGGGCGGCGAGCTGCCGAAGACCGTGAAGGTCGACGGCAAGGACGCTGCGATCACGTGGGATGAGGGTGCCGCCGAAGCCGTGGCCAATGCGGGCGCCTACACTCAGGCAACCATCACCGGCGTGACCGACGACAAGATCGACGGCACCTACCGCTACCGCGTTTCTGCCACCGTGGAAGTGCTGCCCTCGCTCAACATCGAGTACTTCATCGACTCCGGCGTGACCGGCGACCAGACCTCGCCCGAATACGCCGCGGTGAAGGCCGCGATCCCGGGCCTGCGCAATCAGGCGGCCGACCAGAAGGCCGGCGACTGGGGCTACGGCGCCAACGCCGTGGTGAAGGGCGGAGCCGACCTCAACAACAAGTACGCGACCGGTCTGTACCAGAACGGCAAGACCCTCACGTACACGCTGCCGCTCGAAGCCGGATCCTACAACCTCGTTGCCGGATTCACCGAGTGGTGGAGCGGCGAGAACCGTCCGATGAAGCTGCAGGCTTCCTGGACCGAAGACGGTGAGACCAAGACCGTTGACGGCTCCCAGATCGCCAGCATCGGCACTGCGGGCAAGACCGCCGACGGCACCGTGGCCTTCACGCTTAAGGCCGACGCCACCGTGACGTTCAGCGTGCTGTCCAACGGCGGCAAGGATCCGGTGATCTCGTGGCTCGCCGTGGAGAAGCAGCCGACCAACCTCGGTGTTGTTGCGGTTACCACCGGCGATTCGCTGCCGAAGACCGTCTCCTACGACGGCGCCGACGTTCCGGTCACCTGGAACACCGATGCCGTGGCCGCGTTCGCCGCCGCCGAGCCGTACAAGACCCTGACCCTCGCCGGCCAGGCCACCGTGAACGGCAAGGCGCAGACCGTGACCGCCACCGTTGAGCCGATTCCCGCCGGCCTGACCTACTACATCGATTCCGGCACCAACGGCACCGACTCCCCGCAGTACCTTGCGGTGAAGAACGCCGTTCCGGGCCTGCGCAACGACAAGGTGGATCAGGTGTCCGACGCTGCCGACAAGTGGGGCTACGTCGCCGATCAGATGAAGGTCAAGTCCAACACCGACATCAACGACAAGTACTCCACGGGCCTGTATCAGGACAGCACCAAGCTGATCTACCGTCTGCCGCTCGAGGCCGGCACGTACACCCTCACCGGCGGCTTCGCCGAATGGTGGAACCAGTCTCGAAACATGTACCAGACGGTGAACGTTGGGGACAAGGAACTCGTCAAGGGTTCCGTTCCGCTCTCCGGCTCCAACACGCCGCTGACCGAGTCGCTGACCTTCAAACTCGACAAGGCCGCCACCGTGGAATACGTGGTGACCAACGATGGCGCCGGTGGTCAGAAGCCGGTGATCAGCTGGGTGGCCGTGGCCGCCAAGCAGGTTGCCGACACGACGACCCTAAAGGCCGCCGTGGCTGTCGCGGAGCAGTACGAAGAGGCCGACTACACGCCGGAATCCTGGGCTGTGTTCGCTACGGCGCTTGCCGCCGCGCAGGACGTCCTTGCCAACGAGGATGCCACCCAGGAAGAGGTGAACGACGCCGCGGCTAAGCTGCTCGAAGCCGCCGCCGCGCTGGTCAAGGCCGAGAAGCCCGCGCCGACCGTCAACAAGGCCGTGCTCAACGCGGTGATCGAGGGTGCCGCCAAGCTCAACGAGAAGGACTACACGCCCGAGTCGTGGAAGCCGTTCGTCAAGGCGCTGGCTGCCGCCCAGAAGGTTGCCGCGGACGATTCCGCCACGCAGGACGCCGTCGATGCCGCCGCGACCGCACTGGTCAAGGCGCAGAATGATCTGGTGCCCGTGACGCCCGAGCCGGAGTCCACCCCTGTGGACAAGACCTCGCTCAACAAGGTGATCGCCGCCGCCAAGGGCGTGGACCTGTCCGCCTACACCGAGGATTCCGCCAAGGCGTTCTCCGAGGCGCTGGATGCCGCCGAGAAGGTTGCCGCGGACGATTCCGCCACGCAGGACGATGTGAACGCCGCCCTCGAGGCGCTGGTCAAGGCACAGGCCGGTCTGACGGTCAAGCCCGCTCCGGAACCGGAACCGGCCGACCGCACGGTGCTTGACGCCGCCGTGGCCGCCGCCGGCAAGCTCGCCGAGGCCGACTACACCGCCGCCTCCTGGAAGCCGTTCGCCGAGGCTCTGGCCGCCGCCAAGGCCGTGCCCGCCGACGCCGATCAGGCCACCGTGAACGCCGCCGCTGCCGCGCTGGTCAAGGCGCAGGCCGCGCTGGTGAAGCTGCTCAAGATCGACGGCCTCAAGGCCGCCGTGGAGAGCGCCTCCAAGGCCGACGAGAAGGACTACACGGCCGAGTCGTGGAAGCCGTTCTCCGAGGCGCTGACGGTTGCCAAGGACGTGCTCGCCCGCGCCGAAGCCTTCAACGGCGCCGACGCGAAGACCCGTGCCGCCGCTCCGACCCAGGCCGATGTGGACAACGCCGTGAAGGCTCTCGTCGAGGCGCAGGCCGCGCTGGCCCCGGTCAAGGGTGAGCCCGCGCCGAAGCCGGAACCGGAGCCGACTCCGAGCACCGTGGACAAGACCGCGCTCAAGGCCGTGGTCGATGCCGCCGCGAAGCTCAGCGAGAAGGACTACACCGCCGACTCGTGGAAGCCGTTCGCCGAGGCTCTGACCGCAGCCAAGGCTGTGCTGGCCAACGACAAGGCCACCCAGCAGGACGTCACGGACGCCGTGTCCGCGCTGTTCGACGCGGTCGCCGGGCTCACCAAGCCCGCCGCCACGCCGGAGCCCGCCCCGGCCGACAAGACCCTGCTGCAGGCCCTGGTCGACTCGGCCGCCGCCGCTCAGGAGAAGGACTACACCGCCGACTCCTGGAAGGCGTTCGCCGAGGCTCTGGCCGCCGCGAAGGCCGTGCTGGCCGACGCCAACGCGACCCAGCAGCAGATCGCGGATGCCGGCAAGGCCCTCTTCCAGGCCTACGGCGCGCTCGCCAAGCCCGAGACCAACGTGCCGACCGAGCCCGGCAACGGTGACCAGAACGACACCGACAAGGGCGAGGGCAACAACGGTGGCAACACCGTGAACGGCGACGAGACGGTCGACACCACCGGCAAGGACAACCAGTCTGATCAGTCCGGCGACAAGGCCTCCGACGCCGGCAAGACCGCTGACAAGCAGTCCGGCAAGAAGCAGTCGGGTCTGGCCTCCACGGGTACCGCCGTGGCCGGTGTGGCCGCTCTGGCGCTCATCGCCGCTGCATGCGGTGTGGTGCTGACGCTGGCCCGTCGCCGCCGCGACTGACCGTAAGGTCCGTATAACTGTGGTCGCGCGAATCCCCGAGGTTCGCGCAGACCGCACGGCCGACTCGGGTTCCCGATGGCGGAGCACGAAGGCCGTATGAGGTAAGGCTTGCCCCTCCTCCCTAGGGCGGTCCGAGCAGAATTTCTGCCCGGGCCGCCTGTTTTTATGCCCGGAATGGTCGATGGGGGCAGACCGTGGGGTGGACCGGGGCCTACCCATTCCGACAAACTTTCCGGGGTATTTCCCGGGCGACTGGCGGAATTTCAACGATCGGGACGGAAATACCTTCGAAAGTTTGCCAAGACGGGCGGCAAGATTCGGTCTAGTTGCGCAACTCATGATCAAAACTGATCATTTGCGTTTGAAGTTGCTCGAAGGTAAAGTATGAACCGAGAGCGACAACGAACTGTCGCGCTCGATCGAAACGTTAAGGCAAGCAAGAAAAATCCCACTGCATATACCCACATCAACGACGGTTTTAATGGTTGGTTCACTTGATGTCGAAACGTCCGATAGGAAACACAAGGTAGTGAAACGAGGAAATATGAGGGAACGAAGCGGTCCTCAGCAATCCCGCCTAGGCACAGGCGATGGTGCCGGTCTCAACGCCGGACGCATGAGGCGATTCGCGGTCATGGCTACCGCGGTGGCCATGTTCTCGCCGTTCGCGGTCAGCGGGACGGCACAGGCGGCCGATGTGCCGGCGAACGACGGAACGCCCGTCGTGCAGGACGTCTCGATTGCGCCCGGCACACTCTGGAAGGACACCGCAGGTGAAACCCTTCAGGCGCACGGCGGATCCGCCAATCTGGTACACGAAGCCGATTTTAACTATGACGTAAACGGCGATGGCGACACCCAGGACGACATCTACCTGTTCTACGGCGAGAACAAGGCCCTGAGCGGCAAGCCCGGCATCAACGGCTACTGGTCCACTGATCTGGTGAACTGGCACAACATGGGTACGGTCGTCACCTCCCACAACGTGCTGCCCCATAAGGTCATCACCATCGGAGCTCCGGGCACGAAGGAGTCCTACACGGACTTCAACGGCAAGACGTACACCAAGGACACCATCACCGACGCGGACGGCACCGTGAAGCACTACGGCGACTCGGGTGAAGTGTCTCAGCCCCGGTTCGCCGTGGTGAGCGAGGAGAACCTCGCCGAGCTCAAGCGCCTCGCCAACCTCACGCCGGAGGAAGCCAAAGCGGAGGGCGTGGAAGCCGAGGCCGAACAGTCCCGCACGTTCATCAAGCCGTACGTGAACACGTGGAAGGACGGCAAGGTTGACGGCGTGGCCGAAACCTACGACGAGGATGCCCTGAGGGTCGGCTTTGAATTCCTCTACGGTCCGTACAGCGTGGTGGAACGCCCGAAGATGATCTACAACGCGCACACCCAGCAGTTCGTGATCGCCTTCCATTCCGACGGCACCCTGGAGACCAACGAACCGCGCAACGCGTGGATCGAAGGCTGCGCGGCCACCGGTACCGTGGACTGCACGGAATACGACAAGACCAACTCGAACCGCGGTTCCCGCTACTCGCGTGCGCAGATCGGCTTCGCCGTCGCCAGCACGCCGTTCGGCCCCTTCAAGATGGTCAACTCCACGCGTCTGAACACCTACGTTCCCGAGGAGCGCCCGAACGGCATCGCCGTGCGCGACTCCGGCATGTCCCGCGACATGACCGTGTGGGTGGACAAGGGTCATGACGTCAACAAGGATGGCGTGGAAGACGCCTACGCGGTGTACTCCTCCGAGCAGAACGCGAAGATGTACATCTCGCTGCTCAACGCCGACTACACCGGCCCCATCAAGACCGGTGCGCAGCCGCTCGACTCCGGCGTGTGGCGCGGCCGCGTGCTCACCGAGAACTCCCGTGAGGCGCCGGCCATGTTCTACCACGACGGCTGGTACTACATGGTCACCTCCGGCACCAACGGCTGGAATTCCACCCCGGTGACCTACTACCGCGCCAAGAGCATGCTTCAGGCGGAAACTTGGCAGCCGATGGGCAACCCGTTCGTCGGCGATAGCTCTTGGAACGGCTGGGATTCCCAGCCCACCTACATGCTGGCCCTCGACGAGAACCGCATCGTGTACATGGGCGACCGCTGGAACGCCAGTAAGCTCGGTGATTCCAAGTACGTGTGGCTGCCGATCGAAATGACCGGCAACGAGTCTGCTCCGCTGCGCATCGAAGGCCGCGCTTCCTGGAATCCGTTCGACGCTTCCCTATACGTGGCGCCGAAGGACTACGGTTCGCTGGTGCTCGAGCACGGCTCGCTCCTGCCCGCCACGCTGAAAGTGGACGGCAAGGACGTCGCCGTGACATGGGCCGACGGCGCCGAGGATCAGGTCGCCTCCGCGGCTGCCGGCGATACGCTGCAACTCATGTTCAAGGTGGACGGCGTGCGCTATGCCGTGACCGTGCAGGTGATCGCCGCCGGACTGACGTACTTCATCGACTCCGGTGCCAAGGACGAGGCCTCCGCCTCCGAGTATGCCGCCGTGAAGGCCGCCGTGGCCGGACTGAAGAATGCCGCTCCCGATCAGGCGTCCCCTGCGGGCGACCAGTGGGGCTACATGAACGAGAACATCGTGGTACGCAACGGCTCCGACAAGGACGACAGCGGTCTGTACACCAACAACAACGGTCCGACCATCTCCTACCGTCTGCCGCTGGCGGCCGGCTCCTACACCATCGACGCCGGATTCAAGGATTGGTGGGCGCAGTACACGTCCAAGCGCACGGTGAATCTGACCGTGGCGGACGCGTCCGGGAAGACCATCGGCGAGGGCGATAAGGTGACGATCACCGACGCCAAGCAGCAGAAGGACACCACCGGTTCCGTATCGTTCACGATCAGCGAGCCGCAAACCGTTACGTTCTCCGTAACCCGTGCTGCCGATTCCGCCGCCGACCCGATCCTCAGCTGGCTCACCGTGGCCAAGCAGACGGTCAACGTCGGTTCGCTCGGCGCCGTCAAGGCGGGCGACGCGCTGCCGGCCACCGTGAAGGTGAACGGCGAGGACGTCAAGGTGACCTGGTCTGCGGCTTCCCTGCGTCAGTTTGCCGCCAAGGCCGATGTATCCGAGCGCCTGACCGTTCTCGGTACGCTCGAGGGCGGGCAGCCGGTCAGCGCCACCGTGCAGACGGTTCCCGCCGACACCGTGTATTGGATCGACGCGGGCGCCAACACGTCCGATGGCGCCGACTATCAGGCCGTGAAGGCTGCGGCTGGCGAGACCCTGCTCAACGCCGTGGCCGACCAGAAGTGGGACGGCTCCGCTGCTTCCGCCACGTGGGGTTACTCCGGTGGCTCCGGCCAGGATGCGACCGGTGACGCCAACGACTGGCAGTCCTCGTACCGTGGCATTCAGTACGATGCGCAGCAAGGCTACATCACCTACCATCTGACGCTGGACAAGGGCGAGTACCGTATCGGTACCGTCAACGCCCCGCGCGCCGGCGGCAACACCGCGTACTACACGACGTACACGATCGACGGCAAGGAAGCGGCTGTACGGCTGTCCGGCTCCGCCAACGGCGTGCCCGGCTACCTCACGCAGACGGTCACCATCCCAGCCGACGGTACCGTGCTTGACGTGACCTTTGGCACCAACGGTTCCGACGGGTGGAACGCGCGCCTTGCGCTGGTGTGGGCCAGCCGCGTGCGTGCGGACGTCGCCGCCCTGCAGGATGCGGTCGATGAGGCTTCCGCCTTGGTGGAGAGCGACTACACGGCTGAGTCGTGGGCTGCGTTTGCCGCGGCGTTGACGGCCGCCAAGGATGTGCTGAACGATGCCGGTGCCACGCAGACTCAGGTGGATGCTGCGCTTGCGAAGCTGGCTGCCGCGCGTGAGGCGCTGGTGAAGGCTGACAAGGTCGCTCCGGTGTTTGCCGGCGTGGCCGACGTGACGGTGGACTTCGGTGCCGCGTTCGATCCGTTGGCCGGGGTGACCGCTACGGATGACGTGGACGGTGACGTGACGGCTGCGATCAAGGTTGCCGGTGCCGTGGACACGTCCAAGGCCGACGCGTACGAGCTGACGTACACGGTGGCGGATGCCGCGGGTAACGTGGCGACCGCGAAGCGCACGGTCACCGTGAAGGCCAAGCCGGTGACTCCGCAGCCCGTGGACAAGACTGCCCTGAACGCGGCCATCGCGGACGCCGAGACGCTCAAGGAGTCGGACTACACGGCCGCCTCCTGGAAGCCGTTCACGGAGGCGCTGTCTGCCGCCAAGACGGTTGCCGCGAATGCCGACGCCACCCAAGCCCAGGTGGACGGCGCGCTCACCGCACTGACCGTCGCCCGCGAGGCGCTCGTCAAGGCCGAGCCGGTGACCCCGCCCGCGCCGGACAAGACGGCTCCGGTGCTCTCCGGCGTGGCTGACGTGACGGTGGACTTCGGTGCCGCGTTCGATCCGTTGGTCGGTGTTTCGGCCAAGGATGACGTGGACGGCGACGTGACGGCTGCGATCAAGGTGTCCGGCACGGTGGATACTGCGAAGGCCGGTTCCTACACGCTGACCTATACGGTGTCCGACAAGGCCGGCAATACGGCGACCGCGAAGCGCACGGTCACCGTGAAGGCCAAGCCGGTGACCCCGCAGCCCACGGATAAGACCGCTCCTGTGTTTGCCGGTGTGGCTGACGTGACGGTGGAGTTCGGTGCCAAGTTCGACCCGCTGGCCGGGGTGACCGCCACGGATGACGTGGACGGTGACGTGACGGCTGCGATCAAGGTGACGGGCTCCGTGGATACCGCGAAGGCCGGTCCCTACGAGCTGGTCTACACGGTGTCTGACAAGGCCGGCAACGTGGCGACTGCGAAGCGCACAGTCACCGTGAAGGCCAAGCCGGTGACGCCGCAGCCCGGTCAGCCCGGTGAGCCGGGTCAGCCGGGTCAGGACGGCAAGCCGGGTGAGCCGGGGCAGAATGGCCAGGACGGTCAGCCGGGTGCCAACGGTCAGGACGGCAAGCCCGGTCAGGACGGCGCTGCTGTCAACGACGACCAGAAGGTCGACCAGAAGTCGGATGCCGGCAAGACCACGGACTCCGGCAAGAAGCAGGCTGCCGCGACGCCGCAGACCGGTGTGGCCGTGGCCGGTGTGGCCGCGTTGGCGCTGATCGCCGCTGCATGCGGTGCGGTGCTGACGCTGGCCCGTCGCCGTCGCGACTGAGCCTTGCCGTAAGGTAGGCCCGCCCGGGGCGTGTCGGATGGAACGTGTGTCCGTCCGGCCCGCCCCTTTTTATGTCCGGACGGACAGTTTCATGCTCGGGCGGCTATTGGGGTGGTCGTCTCCCGGTCTGGTCTATTCCTTTTGACAAACTTTCCGGGGGATTTCCCGGTCGGATGGCGGAATTTTAACGGTCAGGGCGGAAATGTCCCCGAAAGTTTGTCAAGTCAGGAGGCCGGACGGTCTGATCCGTTGGTTGACCGTCCGCCCGGTCTGTCCAGTCAATCGGGCTGCCTGGCCGGCCAGCCCCGCAGAGCCGTCCACCCATCGAGACGTTTTCCCGGCCGCGCCCATTTAGTGAAACGGCCCAATTGTTACAAGGGTGTTTCGTGTTAGATTGATCACGGTTTGCAGGACAAAATCCTCGTGTGTAACAACCGCAGGAACTATAACTTCACCAACAAACTCAAAGGAGTGCCAATCATGGCAGCAACTATCTGGTACGAGAAGGACGCCGACCTGTCCGTGTTCGACGGCAAGAAGGTCGCCATCCTCGGTTACGGCTCTCAGGGTCACGCCCATGCGCTGAACCTGCGCGATTCCGGCGTCGACGTGGTCGTCGGTCTGCGCCCGACCTCCAAGTCGGTCGAGTTCGCCAAGGAGCAGGGCCTCGAGGTCAAGCCGGTCGGCGAAGCCGTCGCCGAAGCCGACGTGGTCATGATCCTGCTGCCCGACCAGTATCAGGCCAAGGTCTACAAGGCCGAGGTCGAGCCGAACCTGAAGCCTGGCGCTGCTCTGGCCTTCGCCCACGGCTTCAACATCCACTACGGCTACATCAAGCCGTCCGAGGACCACCCGGTTTTCATGGTCGCCCCGAAGGGCCCGGGCCACATCGTGCGTCGTGAGTACGCGGCCGGCCGTGGCGTCCCGGTCGTCGTGGCCGTGGAGCAGGATCCGGATGGCAAGACCTGGCCGCTGTGCCTGGCTTACGCCAAGGCCCTCGGTGCCCTGCGCGCCGGCGCCATCAAGACTACGTTCAAGGAAGAGACCGAGACCGATCTGTTCGGCGAGCAGAACGTCCTCATGGGCGGCATCAACCACCTGTGCGACATGGGCTTCGACGTCCTCACCGAGGCCGGCTACCAGCCGGAGATCGCCTACTTCGAGGTGTTCCACGAGCTCAAGATGCTGGTCGATCTGGCCAACGAAGGCGGTCTGAACAAGGCCCGTTGGTCCTGCTCCGACACCGCCCAGTACGGTGACTACACCTGCACCGTGATCAACGAGGAGACCAAGAAGCGCATGGAGTACCAGCTCAAGCGCATTCAGGATGGCTCCTTCGCCAAGGAGTTCATGGACGATCAGGCCGCCGGCGCCCCGAAGTTCAAGGAGCTGCAGGAGAAGTTCTCCCACCCGCACCTGGAGACCGTCGGCCCGAAGCTGCGCGCCATGTTCTCCTGGAACAACGGCCCGGCCAAGGACGCCGATGAGGCCAACTCCTTCACCGGCAAGATCGCTCGCGCCCAGGTTCAGTGAACCAGAGCCATGCGTTGGTGCTAGCCGACCCATCGCATAGCGCGTAAGCGTTCAGTCAGGAAAGCCGCCGCTCCCGTTCGATTACCGTTCGGGACGGCGGCTTTTCCATGCTCGCTCGGGCGCCGCACGGCCCTTGCGCACCCAACTGCGAGGAGCCGTATTACGCTAGGAATTGACGGCTGTGACAGGCGAAAGGAGCGCGGCATGGTTGACTATTACGTGGCAGGACCGTTCTTCAACGAACGGGAGGTTGCCAGCATGGAACGGCTCGAAGCGGTGCTGGAAAGCTACGACAAACAGCTGTTCAAGCCTCGGTTCGTCAGCGAAATCGACGAGGTGGGGCCGCGTAAGTGCTTCGAGGACGACTGCGCAGGCATTCTGGCCTCGAAAGCGGTCATCGCCAACCTCATCGACGACGATCCGGGCACCATGTTCGAGATCGGATTCGCATACGGCCACGGCATTCCGGTGTATGGGTATCTGGAAGGGCTGACCGCAGGCAGCACGATCAACCTCATGATCGCGCAGGCCGTGGAAACGGTGTTCTCCGGCCCGGACGACCTTGCCCGCTGGCTGGAGACCGGCACGCACGACGAGCCGGAATTCAAGCAGTTCTAACGCATATGAAAATGATCGGATCCGGTGCACTGCGAAACCATATGGTCTGCAGCGTGCCGGACCCGATCAATGCTCAATCAGATGGATCAGGCCGCGTATGCGACGGAATGACCGTAGCGAATCAGTCTTCCTGAGCCTCGGTGGTGGCTTCGGCATCCGACCCGGCGGAGGCCTTCCTGCGGCCGCGGTGCTTCATGGTACCGGCAACGGCGTCATCCACGGCGAAGATCACGGCCTTCTCGCGCGGGTAATCGGTACCTTCCACGGACTTGTAGGCCACCTCGCCCTCGGGCGCCTTGTCTAACGGGAAATAGCGCAGCACGGACTCCAGCACGATCGGGGTCTTGACGGACACGGACGTGGTCTGCTTGCCTTCCGGACGGCTGAACTTCACCGCGTTCACGTCGCCCTTTTCGCACGGCGTGATGGCTACGCGGCGGGTGCGCTCGTTGATGAGCACCTTCACGTATGCCGGGTAATCCAGCGCCTCAGCGGTGGCCTTGTTGAAACGAATGGCGGTTTCGGTGACGGTCATGACGGTCTTCAGCGGCGGAACGGTAAGGCTGATTTCATTGAATCCCTGCAGCAGTGCGGCCATGGTAATGCTCCTTCAATCATGCACGCGAATCGATGTTTTTCACCGCAAGTATAACATTCCTTTTTGCAACAGTATTCTCGGCGGAAATGCATCAGGCTATGCATGGTGTTTTGCAATGCGGTAATGCAACAGAGAATGCGTGCAGAGAATGCGGAAATGCGGCAAGGAAAGCGTTGGCAATAGTGGCATTCGCAGTCATTCGGCAAACGTGTTATGTGCTCCGTTGATTGGTATGCAATGTCAGACAGCCGAGCTCGCTGGAGTGGCAGCAAAGGCGTCCGCGGTGCTGCTGAATGGTTCAGCGGTATGATGCCCGGTGCATTCGGTAGCGGTCGGTTGGCCTCTATTTCGCATGATCGGTCCAACCTGTACGCTCGAAATTGCAGGTTGGACCGATCATGCGAAAAACGGGCCCGTTTGAGGCCGATTTTTCTACCGATCGGTCCAACCTATGTTTTGCGGGGCGTAGGTTGGACCGATCATGCGAAAAAAGAGGCGGAGCGACGCGGCGCGACGGGCAGAGGACAGGGCACGGGGCACAGGGCATAAAAAATCCCGGGAACCTTGCGATTCCCGGGATTTGAAAATCAAAACCCTGAATTATGGGATCAGATCAGCGCTGTGATTCAGCGGCTGTTCTGCTTGCGGACAGCCATGGCAGCGGCGCCGGCGGCGAGCAGCAGAACCGCGGCAACCGCGTACGGAGCCACGGAAGCACCGGTCTGAGCCAGAGCGGAGCCGTCGGAAGCGGCGGTGTCGTCAGCCTTCGGAGCGCCGGTGGCCGGAACCTCGGCCGCGGTGCTGTAGGTCTTGCCGGAGTTGGCGCCCTTGGCCGTGACGGTCACCTTGCCGCCGTTCTCCGGAGCCTTCTGGGTGAGCGTGAGCTTGAGGTTCAGAGCGCCCTGAGCGTCGGCCTTGAACGTGTAGGTCTTGTCGGCAATCTGAACGACGTTGGACACATAATCGGTGTCAACCGTGACGTTCACGGTCTCGTACGGATCAAAAGCACCGGCCTTGTAGGACACGGTGACGGTGTTGCCGGAAACGGTGGCTGCGCCATAGTCCTCGGCGAAAGCAGCGGTGGTGCCAGCGCTGACAGCAAACAGCGCGGCCACGGCGGCGACAACCGCCATGATCTTCTTCTTCAGTCCCTTCATGGGTTTCACTCCTTAGTTATGCGGGGGGGGTATGTTACAGCCCTCACCTTTTGGCAGTCGTGAGGGCAACGCCCCTCGGCGAGGCCTTTCCCCCTTACGCGATACCAACCATACCACTCTTCATGACAATGGGAAATCCCCGAGATGACGCCTATATGAACTGTCCGTGACCGGCGGATGCAAAACCGTGCAAAACCGTAGGGGGAATGGCCTTGTCCTCTGTTGGTTGAGATACCCCCCAAATGGGCGATTTTCGGCGTGTCGCAGTGCCGGATCGTTAGCGGACGGCGACGGCAATGGCGTTGAACGCGGCGACGATCTCGTTGTGTGCCTCGACGAATGCCGGCATGTCCTTGCCTTGCGGGTCGTCCACATTCCGGACGGCCGGCAGCATGGGGCGTACCAGATCCGCGTTGGCGATCACCGATTCGAGCCGTTGCGCAGGCGTCTCTCCCTGCACATAGCCGGCCTTGGCGCAGTAGGTGCACGCGTTGGCGAAATCCGGCAGCACGAACGTGCGGCGGTTGCGGGTCGGTGCCGTGGTGACGATGTCCGACCGCTGCGTCTTGTCGAAGCATAGGATGAGATCCGCGTCCTGCGCGATCTGTGCCGTGATGCGGCGGGCGCGGAAAGCGCTCGGGTCAATGCCGTCATGGCGCATCAGGGCACCGGAACGCGTGGCGATGGGATGGCCGGTCAGTCCGTGCGTGCCGGCGGAGGCCACGGTGATGGCAGGGTCGGCAATGAAGCGCGGGAACAGCAGCTCGGCCATGGGGGAGCGGCAGATGTTGCCCGTGCAGACAAACAGAATGTTCACGCGCACGATTGTAGGCGCGCGGTGCGTCGTGCGTGGCGCGTGGCGTGCGTGGCCCGGAACGCCTATGACGTAGGATGCGAGGGAGAACGTTGTGACGGCACGCGGAATCGAGGCGAACGGCATGGGTGATATCGGCGGAATGCGGTTGGCGGTGGCGATCGTCCTTGTACTGCTGGCCGTGGTGGGCGTGTGGATGTGGGGGTACCGCACCGGCCGCATGCTGGAGGAGGAGAGCGGTCGCGAGGCGATGCGTCGCGTGGAGCGCGAATCGTCCCTGTTCGGCGACGACGTTCCGGTGCGCGAGGCGGAGCGCGGGCTGATCGAGGTGATGCCCAGCGCCGTGGTGATCGCGGACGTGCATGGCATGGTCCGCTACTACAGTCCCGGCGCCCGCCAGCTCGGCGTGGTGCAGGGCGGGTGGCTGTCTTCCCGCGAGGTGGAGGACATCATCATGCAGGCTGCCGAGGGCGGCGAGATCAGCCAGCGCGAGGTGGACATCCCCATCAACTACCCGGCCGGCGTGCGCCCGCATCCGCAGATGAGCGGCCGGGGCATCAAGGCGGGGGACAAGGCGCCCAGCGATACGCTGCACTTGCGCATCCGGGCCGGGCGCATCACCGAGCAGCTGTATGCGGTGCTCATCGAGGACGTGAGCGAGCAGCGGCGGTTCGAGGAGATGCGCCGCGACTTCGTGACCAACGTCTCGCACGAGCTCAAGACGCCGGCCGGGGCCATCAGCCTGCTGGCGGAGACCATCACCGACGCGGCGGACGATCCGGACATGGTGCGCTACTTCTCCGGGCGCATCAGCAAGGAGTCGGAGAGGCTCACCGAGATGGTCAAGCGTCTGATCGACCTGCAGAAGGCCCAGAACAACCAGGTGCTCAACCTGTCCGCGGCCAACGTGTCCGTGCTCAAGGTGGTGCGCGAGGCCGTGCAGGAGAATAGCGTGCAGGCCTCGAACAAGCACATCGGCGTGAACATCTCCTTCAACGGGCGGTCCGTGGCTTCCACGGCGTCGGAGGCCGCGATGCGGGGCGAGCGCGGGGACGCGACCGTCTTCGTGGACGAGGAGGCGCTCACCACCGCGGTGAAGAACCTCGTGGAGAACGCCATACGCTATTCGCCGGAGCATACTGCGGTGGGCGTGGGTGTGGGCGTGGACAGTGGCCGCGTGACCATCCGCGTGGTGGATCAGGGCATCGGCATTCCGGCGGATTCGCTCGACCGCATCTTCGAACGCTTCTACCGCGTGGATCCGGCGCGTTCCCGGGCCACCGGCGGCACGGGGCTGGGGCTCTCGATCGTCAAGCACTGCGTGCAGGAGTGCGGCGGCACGATTTCGGTGTGGTCGCGCGAGGGCGAGGGCTCCACGTTCACCATCGAGCTGCCGGAGGCCAAACCGACGGAGACGAAGCCGACGGACCCCAAGCCGGCGGATTCCAAGCCGAAGGAAACGGCCTGACGACCCTTGGGGCAGATCGGCAGGAACGGCGAAACTACGCTGTTTTTAGGGGAATTATGTAGTTCTTGCCGGTCGTGCGTGCAGAACGGCCGCAGGGATGCCTCAGACTCACGAAAAGGCAAACGGGATGCGAGGTGCCTCATTTGAAAGTGAGCGCGTAATCCGGAGTGGTGCCTCACTTGGGGTGAGCGCGAAATCCTAGTCCCTGTCGGCTTGCGGGGTTTCGTCGTCTTCCGGTT